>JAGRGW010000550.1 GCA_020445315.1 Gammaproteobacteria bacterium | reverse complement strand
TGAACAGGATCAGTCGTTCCAGTGCGGCCGATATGTATTGCAGGCCCATGAAGTCGAGCATGCTCGACCCGTAATAGCCGATCAGCCCGAGCAGGACCAGGGCACCCCAGTCGCGTCGTGACAACGGCGGCCCCGAGCGGCCGGCCAGGATCGCGACACCGACCACGACCGGGAGTGCAAAGGTCATGCGCAAGGTCAGCAGCGTGACGGGATCCACCGCCGCGACGGCGTAGGCTAACTTGACGAAGATCGCCTTCAACGAGAAACCGAGCGCAGCCAGTACGGCGAGTGCTACACCGAGGTTTTCGGCGGACCAGGTTCTCCACGGCATTTCAGTCGATTCTCTTGAGGGTTTCTGATTACCGAATGATGAGGGGCGTAAAACGGCCTGAAAATTGGCTTTTTCGCAACATAGCGTTCGGAATAAACTAACGCTATGCCATACGATTTAACGGACCTGCGGTTGTTCGGCGCAATTGCCGAAGAAAAGAACCTGACCCGGGGCGCCGAGCGCGTGCATCTCGCCGCCTCGTCGGCAAGTCACCGCATGCGTGCGCTGGAGACGGCGATCGGAACACCGTTGCTTGTCCGTGAACCGCGCGGTGTCAGGCTGACCCGGGCCGGCGAAGCCCTGTTGCGCCATGCACGCCAGGTGCTGGCCCAGCTCGAACAGATGCATGCCGACCTCGCCCCCTTCGCACAGGGGGTGCGCGGTCACGTGAGCCTGTGGGCCAACACCCACGCCACCCACACGTTCCTGCCCGACAGCCTGTCGGCGTTCCTGCGGCAACACCCACAGGTCAGCATCACGCTCGAGGAGCACACCAGCCCGGAAATCGTGCTGGCAGTGGCGCGTGGCGAGGTCGAGGTAGGCGTCGTCGCGGACCTGGTCGAAGGCGCCGACGTGCAGCTCCTGCCTTACCGTGCCGACAGGTTGGTCGTGATCGCGCCATCGGGGCATGTGGTTGCGGCGCGTCACGGTATCGCGTTTGCCGAGGCCCTC
>JAGRGW010000139.1 GCA_020445315.1 Gammaproteobacteria bacterium | reverse complement strand
ACCCGGGGCAGGGCGAGGCGCTCGACCGGCGGGTCGTCGGCATGGTTGATGAACATGACGACGTTGCCGAGCACGCCAGAGTCGGAAAACGATTCGCGGAAGAAGCGTGCGTCGCTGTAGGACACGCCCATGGCGGCGAACACGATGGCGAAGTTGCTGGCCTCGCCCGGTAGCCGAGCCTGGCGCACGATCTGTGCGGCGAGCCGGTTGTGTGGCAGGCCAGACGCCGAGAAGATCGGCAGCTTCTGGCCGCGCACCAGCGAGTTCAGGCCGTCGATTGTCGAGATGCCTGTCTGGATGAACTCGCGCGGGTAGTTGCGGGCGGCCGGGTTGATTGCCGATCCGCTGATGCCACGGGCCTCGCCGTCGACGATCGCCGGGCGGTCGTCGCGCGGCTCACCGATACCGCTGAACACGCGACCGAGCAGTCCGGGGCTGACGGTCAGTGTCAACGGCTGGTCGAGGAAGCGGACCCAGGTGTTGTCGAGGTCGATGTCGTCGGTACCCTCGAATACCTGGATCAGGACCTCGTCCTGCGCCGCCCGGATCACCTGGCCGGTGCGCTTGCGGCCGGCGTGGTCGCGGATGCGTACACGATCGCCGAAGGCGACATCGGCCACGCCGCCGACGA
This sequence comes from Gammaproteobacteria bacterium, assembly GCA_020445315.1. Taxonomy (GTDB): domain Bacteria; phylum Pseudomonadota; class Gammaproteobacteria; order Chromatiales; family Chromatiaceae; genus Thiosocius. The sequence continues at coordinate 14,325 of JAGRGW010000139.1, read as the reverse complement.
TCAGCAGTCCACCCTGTGCGGCGGTCGCGCGCCGGTACTCGACGTCGCTCATGACGCCACCTCCTGGTTCGAAGCGTACTCACTGCGCATGGTCTCGAATGCGCGATAGACCTCGGACGCAAACTCGGACAGCTTTTCGCTCTCGTCGCTGCGCCAGGTCGACTTGGCGCGCCGTATCCTTGCCAGCACAGGGTGCTCGGCCATTTCCTGGACCGGGGCGCCGAGCTCGATCAGTTCCTTGCCCTGGTCGAACACGCGCATGACCAGTTCGAGCAGCTGGAACTGTTTTTGCGGAGAGCAATAGCTGTCGGCATCGTCGAGTGCGCTCTGTTGCAGCACGGCCTCCTTGACCAGGGCCGCACCCTCGAGTTCCCAGCGCTGCGCCGACGACAGTGCCTCGGGCCCGACCAGGTTGACGATGCGCGACAACTCGGCGTCGCGCGCCAGCAGCGACAGCGCCTGTGCGCGACGGGCGTTCCAGGCACCACTGATGTGCTGTGCCCACCAGCCGGCGGCGGTCGGCACGTCCTGCGAGAAGCTGTCGACCCAGTCGACCGACGGGTAGTGGCGGGCATCCGCCAGTTCCTTCGACAAGGCCCAGAAGGTCTGGATGATCTCCTTGGTGTGGCTGGTTACCGGTTCGGAGAAGTCGCCGCCGGGTGGCGAAACCGCGCCGATCAGCGTGACCGAGCCGCGACTGCCGGCCAGGTTCTCGACCCGGCCTGCGCGCTCGTACACGGCCGCCAGGCGCGAACCGAGGTAGGCCGGGTAGCCTTCCTCTACCGGCATGTGGCCGAGACGGCCGGCGACCTCGCGCAGCGCCTCGGCCCAGCGTGACGTCGAGTCGGCCAGCATGACCACGTCGTAACCCTGGTCGCGGAAGTACTCGGCCATCGTGATGCCGACGTAGACCGAGGCCTCGCGTGCGACCACCGGCATGTTCGACGTGTTGGCGACCAGCAGCGTGCGCTCCATCATGCCGCGGCCGGTATGCGGGTCTTCGAGTTGCGGGAAGCTCTCCAGCACGTCGACCAGTTCGTTGCCGCGTTCGCCGCAGCCGACGTAGATGACGATGTCGGCGTTCGACCAGCGCGCGACCTGTTGCTGCACCATGGTCTTGCCGGCGCCGAACGGGCCGGGTACCGCACCCTTGCCGCCTTTCAGCAGGGGAAAGAAGGTATCGAGGATGCGCTGGCCGGTGATCAGCGGTTCGACGCCGTGATCGCGTCGTGCGTAGGGACGCGGTCGCCGCACCGGCCAGCGGTGGTAGAGCCGCAGCTTGTGGACATCGCCGTCGGCGCCGCGCACGCGCGCGATCGTCGCCTCCAGCGTGTATTCACCGGCCGGGGCCAGGTCGATCAGTTCGCCGGAGACGTCCGGCGGCACGAGGATGCGGTGTTCGATCGTCTCGGTTTCCTGCACGCTGCCGAGCACGGCGCCGGCCGTCACCTCCTGGCCGGGTTCGAGACCGTCGGCCGGCTCGAATGCCCATTGGCGCTCGCGGTCGAGCGAGTCGACCCGCAGTCCGCGCGGGATGTTGTCGCCGGCGACGTCGGCGATCTGGTCGAGTGGGCGCTGGACACCGTCGAAGATCCCCTGCAACAGGCCGGGGCCGAGCTCGACGGTCAGGGGATGTCCGAGCCCGACAACGGCCTCGCCGGGGCGCAGGCCCTCGGTCGATTCGTAGGCCTGCACGATGGCGATGTCGCCTTCGAGCGCGATGGTCTCACCGACGATGTCGAGACTGCCGATCCGGACCTGTTCACCGTTGCGCCCACCCGGCAGGTGGATGCGCAGTATCGGGCCGTTGATCTCGAGGATATGTCCCTCGCGGGCGTCTTTCATTGTGGGCCTCCGCTACGTGCGCCGGCGCTCGGGTCGGCAGGAAACAGCTGCTGCAGGATCACGCGCTGGATGTCGGCCTCGAGTCGGCGCAACCGGCCCTCGAAACGGTTGTCGACCTGCGCCCGGTTGTCTGCGGTCTTCACGCGGACGCCGCCGGTTCCCCAGATCGGCGTGTCGGCGAGGCGGACCTGGCGGTCGGGCGCGGCCTCGGCTGCAATCGCCGACCACTCCGCCTGCAGCCAGCGGTGGTCCCCCGCGTTGACCTCCGCCGTCAGGTCGCCGGGCGGCAGCGCCGCGGCGGCCTCGCGAACCATCTCGACCAGCCAGGCGCGGTAGGCGGGCCGATCGCCGGCGAATGCCTGCATCCGCTCTGCAAGGCGTGCCTGGACGGTCTGCACCATCTCCCAGCGCAGCTGGTCGAGCCGACCCTGCAGTTTCAGTTCGCGCGCCTGGGTCACGCGCCGGAAGTGGCGCTCGGCCTCGGCCTTGGCGATCAGGACCTCGCGTTCCTCGATGATGTGAAGGCGCTCGGCGGCCTCGCGCAGGATCGAATCGCGCTGGCGCCTGGCCTTCTCGTTGAACTCCCCGGCGAGTTCCTCGGCCCGCGTCATGATGGCCTTTTCGAGAGCGGCCAGCTGGTTGTCGCCTGACGGCTTCATGGCTTGTCTCCGTCCAGCCCAAGCAGTTGCTGGATATGGTTGTCGACGGAACTGTGCATCTTGTCGGGTTCCGTCAGGGACGGAACCTGGGTCAGCAGGATGCGGCCGCCTTCGCGTCGGACCTCGGCCAGACGCTGGCTGTCGGACTCGGCGAGTTGCTGGTCGATGACGACGAAGGCGTGCGCCCGCGTGTTGCGCAGCTCCTCGAGGATCTCGTCGAGCTGGGCCACGCCGGCATCGGCCACGACCTCGAAACCGGCCAGGCGGAACCCGGTCGCCAGTGCGGCGTCGCCGACGAAGATCTGTCGTGTTTCGTCCACCGTGAAGGGTCCCCGAAACGCTCAGACGCGGTTAAGCAGCAGGATTGACAGCACGAGGCCGTAGATGGCGATACCCTCGGCGAGCCCGAGGTACACCAGCGTGCGGCCGAACATCTCCGGTTTCTCGGACACGGCGGCCAGCGATGCCGAGCCGATCGGGCCGACGGCGATGCCGGCACCGACGGTGCTGAGCGCCGTCGGCAGCGCGATGCCGATGAAGGCCAGGCCCATGCCGATACTGATGCCGCCGTCGGCCATCGCCTGTTCGACGGCCGGCTCGGCCAGGGCCTCGTTGATACCGAGCACGGCAATAACCAGCTGGGCGCCGAAGAACAGTGCGACGTTGGTGACCAGTGTCGGTTTGAACAGGCGTCGCGCCCTTTGCGCCTCGAGCGGCCGGAACTCCAGGTAGATCCCGGTTGCGATCAGCCCCAGCAGGCCGGCGACGAGCATTACGAGTATGGTGTTCATGGAGACTCCTGTTTCAGCGGGTCATGGAACGGCCGACACGCAAGGGCCGGTAGGGCGTGCCGTCACCGTAGAAATAACGGGAAAAGCCTTCGTAGTACTCGAGTCGCAGGGTCTGGATCGTAACGATCAGGCCCTCGAGCACGATGATGAAGATGTTGCCGAGGATCAGCGTGATCCAGTGACCGAACCAGCCCATGCCGTCGGCCAGGGTGAATACGGCCAGCGACAGCGCGACGTGGTTCAGGCTGAACGCGGCCAGGCGCAGGAACGACAGCGAACTGGCCAGGTAACCGATGACGATCTCGTAGGTCTCGATGAACACGGTCACGATGCGTTCACCCAGCGGTGCCTCCGATTCGCGCCAGTGATAGACCGCGATCAGTGTCAGCGTCAGTAGCACGGCGACCGTCGAAACGAGCGGGAAACCCCGTCCCTGGGCCATGTTGATCATGCCACCGAGCAGCGCCAGGTAGAGGATCAGTGCGAACAGGCCGCCGGGGCCGAACAGGGCGCCACCCTGGTCGCCCGACAGCAGGCGGTTGCGTATGGCGATGCCGGAGCCGAGAGTGAGGAAGCCGACGCCCCAGGCGAGGGCGACGCTGAGCATGTACAGCGGGTCGCTCATCGGCGCGATCCACAGCGGGTGGATCCAGTGTTCTACGCCGAAGATGCTGCCGTACAGCCAGCCGAACAGCATGGACGACAGCCCGGCGAGTACGAACAGGTAGGTGAATGACTGCAGGCGCTTGCGCAGGATGAGGCCGGCCAGCAGGATCACGCCGCCGTGGCCGATGTCGCCGAACATCATGCCGAACATGCAGGCGAACGTGACTGCGAACAGCAGCGTCGGGTCGAACTCGCCGAAGCGCGGTACGCCGTACTGCTGCACGAGAATGGCGAACGGCTTGAGCAGGCCGCGGCCCTGGACCTGTACCGGAACCAGGTGGCGTTCGTCGCGCCGCGGTCGGCGGGACTCGAGCAGGAATGGCAGTTCGAGGCTGTCGTCCAGCCGCTGCCTGGCATGGTCGATCTGCGACTCCGGCAGCCAGCCCTGCAACACGCCGAGCGCACCGCGGGTACGGGCAGCGCCGTGCAGGCTGGCATAGGGCTCGGCGGCTTCGAGCAGCTGGCGGGCCTCGGCCAACCGGGTCGAATTCTCCGATTTCCAGTCGGCGATCTTGCGTAAGACGATTTCACGTTCTTCGTCGAGCGCGGTGCGGCGCTGACGCAGTTCGTCGCGCAGCGCCTGCGGATTGGAGTCGAAGCTTTCCGGGATGGCCAGCGGCTGAAACGCGGCTGCGCGCAGCACGCTGTCGAGCACGTCCGAACGGTGTTTTTCGCCGGCGACCAGAATGCGTCGGGTCTCGTCCTCGCCGGCGACGTTGAGAATCAGGTGACCGGACAGCGTCAGGATCTCGCGCAGTCGGTCGAGGTTGTCCGCCGGGATCGTGCCGATGCGCATATCGAGGTGCTGGTGCTCGCCCTGGAGTCGGCCGAGGTCGATTTCGAGGCCGCGAAAGTCCTCGAGCGACTGCTCCAGCTGGCCCAACTCGCGGTACGCCTCCTCGATGTTGTGCAGGGCCTCGTCGCACGGCGCGCAGTGCTGCCACGAACTGGCCAGCCAGTCGTCGGTTTCGACCAGCCGGTCGCGATGGGGTGTCGGGAAGCTACGCGACGGATCGGCCGGCGGCTGTTCGCCGAGCAGACCGGTCAGCCGGTCCAGGTACCCCCAGGCACGGCGCACGCGCTTGCGGAAGGTCTTGCCGGGGACTTCGGGCAGCTCCGCCTCGAGTAGCGGGCGGTCGTCGGGGACGAAGGTCTCCAGTTCTGCCAGGACCAGGCTGGCGCGCGGCAGATCGTTGCGCATCAGCTTCAGCGTGACGTGACGCATGTCGTAACCGGCGCGCATCAGCCATGCACCCCGTGCAGTTGATCGAGCGACGCGAGCAGGACCTCGTCAGCCAGCCCGTGCACGCGCGCGTGCACGATGGCATACAGCGACATGATGTCGCCGTGGCGCAGGACCAGGTAGGCCAGTGCGCTGGTCAGCACCGAGGGGCTGACTCGCAGCACGCGCATGGCGTAGCGCTCGATATCGTGTTTCAGCGCAACGTCGAGCTGGGTGATGGACGACGTGTCGGCATCGTCAGGCAACAGGTGGGCGGGCAATTGTGCACAGGCCTCGGCCAGCGATTCCTCGTTGACGACGCGCTGCAGCCTGGTCCGGTTCAGGACCCGGCCGCCGTCGATTGCGAGGTACAGTACCTCGCTCGGTTGCAGAAAGTAGTTGAAGCGGTAGCGCAGGCTCCAGACCAGGTTGTGGCGATCGACGATGCGACCGATCAGGTCGAGGATCTCGTTGCGGTCGCCGCTGTCCAGCTGTCCGGCCCGGTCGATCAGCTCGCCGTAGAACTGCTGGTCGAGCGTGGCGTCGAGCAGGAACGGGTCCGGGTTCTCCTCGTAACGTCGCAATGCCTGTGTCGCAATGCGCCGGTAGCGCGTGTTCTGCAGCTGGCGCAGCAGGTCACGTACGTTGTCGGTGTTCAGCAGCTCCTCGATGTTGAGGTTGAGGAAACCCGGCAACAGGTACAGGCTGCGTTCGATCTCGTCGTTGGGCAGCTGCCCGATCTTGCCCCGCACCAGGGCCTTGATATTCAACAGTTCATAGCGACTCGCCCACTGTGTCAGCAGGCGCCGGCCGGAACCCTCCAGCGGGCGCAGCAGCGCGCTGAGTTCGTCTAGCCAGCTCTGCAGCTGGGCACGCTCGAACGCTGCGAGCCGCTGGCCCGGGCTGCCGCTGCCGTCGAATTCGTCGAAGCCGCTCTCGGTGGCCAGCTCGTCGTACGGCATAGCTGCCAGTTCGGCCAGCCGGTCGGCCTCGATGAGGTTTTCCCGCATGATCGCCAGGCGGGTTCTGAGGTAGGCCTGTTCCGCCAGCCGGCTCACGGGCGACCCGCTGCTCCGGTTCGGATGAGGGCGTCGAATGCGGCCTCGAGCGCGGCGTCTTCGTGGTGCTCGGCGGCACTGCGCAGTTGTGCCAGGCGTTCGTCGAAGCGGCGTTCCAGTTCGGCGACGGTCTGGCTGGCACGCTGGTCGGATTTCTCCAGGAACGAGGCGTGCAGTTCCGGCACGCGCGCCGCGAAGCGCTCTTCCTGCTGGCTGGCTTCCTGGAGCGCGGACTGGACCAGGCCGTCGCTGTTCGATTGTGCCTTCTTGACGAGATCGCTCGCCGCGTCCTCAGCAGCGAGCAGGCGCTTCAGTGCATCGTCCACGGCCGGGGGTACTCTCTTGGTCGTTGGAAAGGGATGTCTTGAACGGCTTCAGTTTACGACCGGATGCGACAAAATCGTAACGCTTTGGGTCGTTCGCTTGACCTGCGTCATAACGAAACCAATAGTGTCCATCGGATCAGATCAATACAGCGAGGGCGACGCGGCGCTGTTCCGCCAGCAGGATGTTGTAGGTGCGGCAGGCGGCCGCATTGTCCATGACCTCGAAGCCGACGCCACGCGCCATCAGCGCTGTGAACAGCGCCGGGTCTGGAAATGCCTGCGCTTCACCGGTGCCGAGTATCAGCACCTCGATGTCGTGTTCCAGCACCGTGGCCAGGTGTTCGGCCCTGATCTCCTCCACTGTTGCCGGCGGCCAGTCGGTCAGCAGCCGGTCCGGCAGGACGATGGCGCTGGCCGTGACGCGGTGGCTGCGAACGGTCACGCAGCCGGGTTCGCAGCTGCGCACCGCGTAGACCCCGAGGGTGTCGTCGAGTGCCATTTTCATGCGCTGTCTCCAGGTTTCCGCGCCGGTTCGTCGGTGTTTCCGGGGCGGGGTCCTAATCGTTTCATTTCATTGACATTTTGACGTTCGATCCTGTAGCTTAACCGGTTCTTTTACAGTCCTGTCGCCGACGAGGTAAAGCAGTGTCGTCCCCCGAGATGGAAGAGTTCTCCAGAATCAAGCGTTTGCCCCCCTATGTGTTCGCCATTGTGAACGAACTGAAGGCGGCGGCGCGAGCGCGCGGCGAGGACATCATCGATTTTGGCATGGGCAATCCCGACCAGCCGACGCCGAAGCACATCGTCGACAAGCTGGTCGACGCGGCGCAGCGCCAGGACACCCACCGCTACTCGGTGTCGCGCGGTATCCCGCGCCTGCGGCGCGCCATCTGCAACTGGTACAAGTCCGAATTCGACGTCGACCTGGATCCGGACAGCCAGGCGATCGTGACCATCGGCTCGAAGGAGGGCCTGGCGCACCTGGCGCTGGCGTGCATGGGGCCGGGCGACTCGGTCCTGGTGCCGAACCCGGCCTACCCGATCCACCCCTACGGTTTCATTATCGCCGGCGCCGACGTGCGCCATGTACCGATGACGCCGGACCACGACTTTTTCGAAGAGCTGCACAAGGCGATCGAGGAGTCGTGGCCGCGACCGAAGATGCTGGTGGTCAATTTCCCCGGCAACCCGACCACCGAGTGTGTCGACCTGGATTTCTTCGAGCGCGTGATCGAGATCGCCCGCGCCAACAACATCTGGGTCGTGCACGACCTGGCCTACGCCGCGATTTCGTTCGACGGCTACAAGGCGCCGTCGATCCTGCAGGTCAAGGGGGCGGAGGAGATCGCCGTCGAGTTCTACTCGATGTCGAAGACCTATAACATGCCCGGTTGGCGCGTTGGCTTCATGGTCGGCAACCGTACGCTGGTGGCGGCGCTGGCGAAGATCAAGTCGTATCTCGACTACGGCATGTTCACGCCGATCCAGGTTGCCGCGATTGCCGCGCTCGAGGGCCCGCAGGACTGCGTCGAGGAGATTCGCCTGATGTACCAGAATCGTCGCGACGTGCTCTGCGACGGCCTCAACGCGATGGGTTGGCAGGTTGAGCGGCCGAAGGCGACCATGTTCGTGTGGGCGCCGATCCCGGAGCCATACCGGCAGATGGGGTCGCTGGAGTTCTCCAAGAAGCTGCTGCGCGAGGCCAGGGTGGCGGTCTCGCCGGGAATCGGCTTCGGCTCCTACGGCGACGACCACGTCCGCTTCGGCCTGATCGAAAACGAACACCGCACCCGCCAGGCGCTGCGCGGCATCAAGGAGATGTTCCGGCGCGACGGCGTGATCAAGGTGGCCGGCTGAACTGCCCCTGCCGGCCGCATCCAGCAAAATTCTGAAGGAGACAAAGCTTGAAACCTGTGAAAGTCGGCCTGCTCGGCCTGGGAACCGTCGGCGGTGGCACGTTGAACGTGCTGGTGCGCAACGCGGCCGAGATTGCACGCCGTGCCGGGCGCGATATCGTCGTCGCGCAGGCGGCAGCGCGTGAGTTCAATGCCGAGGGCCTGGACGGCATCGACAGCCTCGACGTCTCCGACGACGCCTTCAGCGTCGTCGACAATCCCGAGATCGACATCGTCGTCGAGCTGATCGGCGGATACTCGCCCGCGCGCGAACTGGTCCTGAAGGCGATCGAGAACGGCAAGCATGTCGTGACCGCCAACAAGGCCCTGATCGCGCTCCACGGCAACGAGATCTTCGAGGCGGCGCAGGCGAAAGGCGTTACCGTGGCCTTCGAGGCGGCGGTCGCCGGTGGCATCCCGATCATCAAGGCACTGCGCGAAGGCCTGGCCGCCAACCACATCGAGTGGATCGCCGGCATCATCAACGGTACCGGGAACTTCATCCTGACCGAGATGAAGGACAAGGGTCGTGACTTCGCCGATGTGCTGGCCGAGGCCCAGGCGCTGGGTTATGCCGAGGCGGACCCGACCTTCGACGTCGAGGGCATCGATGCCGCGCACAAGCTGACGATCCTGGCCTCGCTGGCGTTCGGTATCCCGCTGCAGTTCGATCGCTGTTATACCGAGGGCATCAGCCGCATCGAGCCCCAGGACGTCGAGTACGCCGAGCAGTTCGGCTACCGCATCAAGCACCTGGGCGTGACCCGGCGCGTCGCCAACGGCGTCGAACTGCGCGTGCACCCGACGCTGATCCCCGAGCGTCGGCTGATCGCCAACGTCGACGGTGTCATGAACGCCGTGCTGGTCAAGGGCGACGCAGTTGGCCCGACGCTGTACTACGGCGCCGGCGCCGGGTCGCTGCCGACGGCCTCGGCGGTCGTCGCCGACATCATCGACGTGGCGCGGACGCTGACGATCGACCCCGAGAACCGGGTGCCGCACCTGGCCTTCCAGCCGGGTGAACTGGCGGACCTGCCGGTGCTGCCGATGGAAGACGTCGAAACCGCCTACTACCTGCGCATGACGGCTACGGACAAGCCGGGTGTCGTCGCCGCGGTCGCCGGAATTCTCGGCGATGCCGGCATCAGCATCGAGGCAATGAGCCAGAAGGAGCCCGCGCCGGGTGAGACCGAGGTGCCGCTGGTCATGCTGACCCACCGCGTCAGCGAGCGCCAGATGAACGCCGCGATCGGCAAGATCGAGGCGCTCGACTCCGTCGCCGGCACGGTCACCCGAATTCGCGTCGAACACCTCGGCTGACGGCTTGAGGGCACCTCTGACAAGTCGTGAATTCGCCCGATGAACGACATGATCTTGGTTCCAGTGTGCTCTGCTTCGCAGAGCACAATCACCGAAAGCTGTCGCTTTCGTGTTGAAGATCTTCGCAATAGCTGGCTATTACGCGCGATCTTCGCCTCGAACTGACAAGTTATGTCGCCCCCGTGGCTAATCCAGGATCACTGGAGGTGCCCTTGATCCGCCACCTGTTCGTGCCGGGCCTGTTTGGCCCGGTATCGGCGTACGAACCCCTGCAATGGCCGCCCGTTCCGCGCCTGGAGACCGTGCTGGCGCGGGCCGATCGTGCCGTCGAAGCACCTGGTTACGCCAGCGGTTTGCTGCAGCTGTTCGGCATTGTCGCGGAGCAGGGGGCAGACCTGCCGACGGCGGCGCTCGCGTTGCTCGGTGACACCGGGGAACGGCCGCCCGGGTACGTGTTCCACGCCGACCCGCTGCAACTGCTGCCCGATCGCGACCAGTTGCTGGCCTTCCCGCTTGACGACGATCCGCTGGACGATGCGGAGATCGGTGCCCTGGTTGCCGCCTTCAACGCGCATTTCGGTGTCGACGGCGTGCGCCTGCAGGGGAGTGCGAGCGGGCGCCTCTACCTGCATTGCGATGCCGTGCCGGCGTTGCGGACGTACCCGCTGTCGGAAATCCTCGGCCGCAACCTCGACCACTGCCTGCCCGAAGGCGAGGACCGGCGGCATTGGCGCGGACTGCTCAACGAAACCCAGATGCTGTGTTACGGGCTCGATCTCAACCGCGAGCGCGAAGCCCGTGGCCGTCCCGTGCTCGGCGGTTTGTGGTTCAGCGGTGGCGGTACGCTGCCCGCTACGGTGCAGCCGCTCGCGAGCCGCGTTGACGGCGACTGCGCGCTCGCCCGGGGGCTCGTTTCGCTGGGCGGCGGTCCGGGCGACGCTGAACTGTTCGTCGAGCGCGCGCTGGAAACGGCGGTGATGCGCGGCGACACCGCTGCCTGGCTGCGGGCGCTGACGGACCTGGAGGGTCGTTTGCCGAAGTTGCTGGACGGTGCCTCGCTGCACCTGCACGCCGGCGAAGGCAGCGTGTTTCACTGGCACGCCCGGTCGGCGCGGCGCTGGTGGCGCCGGAGGCGGTCGCTGGCAGGTTACGTCGAGCAGGACCAGGTCGCCGGCCGGGGTCTTCGCAGTGACATCGGGTTATAATCGCGGGCTGTTTAGAACCCGCGGCTTGGATCATGAATTTCACAGAAACTCGGGGTAACGACGGCAAGCGGCCGTCATCCGTCAGCTTTTCCCAGGCCATCCTGAGCCCGATGTGCTCGTACGGCGGCATCTACGTGCCGGAGTACCTGCCGGATCTCGGTGAGCCGTTCCTGCGCCGACACCTCGACAGTGACTACAAGACGCTGGCGCGGGCCGTGCTGGATGCGTTCGAGCCCGACATCGACCCGGGTGTACTTGATCGCGCCGTGGCGCTGTACGACGGTTTCGACGACCCGGCGCACCCGGTGCCGGTCGTCAGGGTGCGCGACGACCTGTATGTCGCCGAGCTGTATCACGGGCCCACGCGGGCATTCAAGGACATGGCATTGCAGCCGTTCGGCGTCGTGCTGTCGAGCCTGGCCCAGGATCGCGACGAGCAGTACCTGATCCTGGCCGCGACCAGTGGCGATACGGGGCCGGCTACGCTGGAGACCTTCAAGGGCCGCGCCAACGTCAAGGTCGCGTGCCTGTACCCGGACGGCGGAACCTCCGACGTGCAGCGCCTGCAGATGGTGACCGAGGACGCCGCCAACCTGAAGGTGATCGGCATCCACGGCGATTTCGACGACGCCCAGTCGGCGTTGAAGACGCTGCTGTCGTCGGACACGTTCCAGGCCACGTTGCGTGAGCGCGAAACGCACCTGTCGGCCGCCAACTCGGTCAACTTCGGACGCATCATCTTCCAGCAGATCTACCACATCCACAGCTACCTGGAACTGGTGCGGCAGGGAGCGATCGAACTGGGTGACAAGGTTTACCTGAACGTGCCGAGCGGCAATTTCGGCAACGCGCTGGGCGGCTACTACGCGATGAAGATGGGGCTTCCCGTCGAGAAGATCCTGATCTCGTCGAACCGGAACAACGTGCTGACCGACCTGATCCGTACCGGTGCCTACGACCTGCGGGGCCGCAGTGTCATCGCGACCAGTTCACCGGCGATGGACATCCTGAAGTCCTCGAATGTCGAACGCATACTTTTCGACCTGTTCGGCGCCGCACGCACGCGCGAACTGATGGCAGAGCTGGACGGGAACCGGGTCTACCGGCTCACGGACGGGGAACTGGCCGCGCTGCAGTCGGTGTTCGCCGCCGACTATGCCGACGACACCGAGGTGAATTCGTATATCGGTGAGACGTTTCGCGAGTACGATTACCTGCTCGACCCGCACACCGCGACCTGCCTGAAGGCGCACGACAGCTGCCGCGACAAGCCGCTGCCGGGTATCGTCTACTCGACGGCCGAGTGGACCAAGTTCTCGCCGACGATCGCGCATGCGCTGACCGGCGAGACCGACGCGCACGACATAGACGCATTGAAATCGATTTCCGCGACCGCGGACACACCGATTCCGCCGATGATCGAGGCCCTGTTCGACAGGCCGGTGGCGCAGGACACCGTCATCGACAAGCAGGACATCGAGCGTGAGGTGCTGGCGTTCATCTGAACGCCGACGGGCGAGACCGCCGGCGAGGGGAGGGTTGGGCAGGACCGCGGCGATTCCGCCCGGTCGATCGAATCCGGTCCGGGTCGGCCCGGTCAGGCGTTTCCCCGGTCAGACCTTGTAATAATCCCGGTACCAGGCGACGAAGTTCGCGACGCCGTCCTCGACCGAGGTCGCCGGCTTGTAACCCATGTCGGCGACCAGGTCTTCGACGTCTGCGTAGGTGTCCGGAACGTCGCCCGGCTGCAGCGGCAGCAGTTCCTTTTTCGCCTCGATACCGAGGCACTTCTCCAGTGTCTCGATGTAGTGCATCAGCTCGACAGGGCTGTTGTTGCCGATGTTGTACAGGCGATACGGCGCCTTGCTGGTCGCCGTGTCCGGGTTCCCGCTGTCCCAGTCCGGATTCGGCTGGGCCGGCTTGTCGAGGACGCGGATGACACCCTCGACGATGTCGTCGATGTAGGTGAAATCGCGCCGGTGCTTGCCATAGTTGAACACCGGGATCGATTCGCCGGCCAGGATCTTCTTGGTGAACAGGAACAGCGCCATGTCCGGGCGACCCCAGGGGCCGTAGACGGTAAAGAATCGCAGGCCGGTGGTCGGAATCTGGTACAGGTGGCTGTAGGTGTGCGCCATCAGCTCGTTGGCTTTCTTGCTCGCGGCATACAGGCTGACCGGGTGGTCGACGTTGTCGTGCACCGAGAACGGCATGTTGGTGTTGGAGCCGTAGACGGAGCTCGACGACGCGTAGACCAGGTGCTCGACGTCGTTGTGGCGGCAGCCCTCGAGGATGTTACCGAACCCGACGAGGTTGCTGTCGACGTAGGCGGCCGGGTTCTCGATCGAGTAACGCACGCCGGCCTGCGCGGCCAGGTTGACGACGCGGTGCGGCTTGTAACGGGCAAACGTCTCCTGCATCGCCTGGCGGTCCTCGATGCGCGCGCGCACGTCGGTGTACGCCGGGTGGCCGGTGGTCCGTGCCAGGCGGGCCTCCTTCAGCGTGACGTCGTAGTAGGGGTCGAGACAGTCGACGCCGATGACCTCGTCGCCGCGGTCCAGCAGTCGCAGTGCCAGGGTGGAGCCGATGAAGCCGGCGCTTCCGGTGATGAGTACTCGCATGTCGATACTTCCAGATCTTGTAGGGTGGTGCGGGTAGGGTTACAGCCGTCCGTCGGTCTGTTCGGGCGTGAACAGGTACTTGACGTCGTACAGCACCGAGCCCGGTTTGCCGAGCGCGCGCACATTGTCGATACCCATTTCGACGAACTCGCGATGCGCCACCGCCAGCACGACGGCCTCGTAGTTGCCGCGATCGGGCTCCGCGACCGGCGAGATGCCGTATTCGTGCTCGGCCTCTTCGGCGCTGACCCACGGGTCCCACACGTCCACCTGCATGCCGTAGGACTTGAGTTCGTCGATGATGTCGGTGACCCGCGTATTGCGCAGGTCAGGGCAGTTTTCCTTGAAGGTCAGGCCCATTATCAGGACGCGACCGCCGTTGACGGGCATGCCGCGCTTCAGCATCAGCTTGACCACGCTGCCGGCGACGTGCGATCCCATGCCGTCGTTGATGCGCCGGCCGGCGAGAATCATGGCCGGGTGGTAGCCGATGGCCTGCGCCTTGTGCGTCAGGTAGTACGGGTCGACGCCGATGCAGTGTCCGCCGACGAGGCCGGGGCGAAACGGCAGGAAGTTCCACTTGGTGCCGGCCGCTTTCAGCACTTCCTCGGTGTCGATGCCGAGCTTCGAGAAAATCAGCGCGAGTTCGTTGATCAGTGCGATGTTGACGTCGCGCTGCGTGTTCTCGATGACCTTCGCGGCCTCGGCCACCTTGAT
>JAGRGW010000138.1 GCA_020445315.1 Gammaproteobacteria bacterium | reverse complement strand
CTCGACCAGGAGACCGGCAAGGTCGTCTGGCGCGCCAAGATCGATGACTACAAGGCCGGCTACTCGAACACTGCCGCGCCGCTGATCGTCAAGGACATGGTCATCACCGGTGTCTCCGGTGGCGAATTCGGTGTTATCGGCCGGGTCGAGGCGCGTGATGCCAAGACCGGCGACATGCGCTGGATCCGTCCGTCGATCGAAGGCCACATGGGCTATATCTGGAAGGACGGTGAGAAGACCGAGAACGGTATCACCGGCAAGACCAATGCGACCTGGCCGGGCGACATGTGGAAGACCGGTGGCGCAGCGACCTGGCAGGGTGGCACCTACGACCACGAGGTCGACCGGATATTTTACGGTACCGGCAACCCGGCGCCGTGGAACGCGCACCTGCGTCCCGGCGACAACCTGTACTCGACCTCGACGCTGGCAATCGATCCGGATACCGGCAAGATCGACTGGCACTTCCAGTACACGCCGAACGATGGCTGGGACTACGACGGTGTCAACGAACTGGTGTCGTTCAACGTCGACGGCAAGAAACTGGCCGGTCATGCGGACCGTAACGGCTTCTTCTACGTACTCGACCGCACCAACGGCAAGCTGGAAAACGCCTTCCCGTTCGTCAACCGGATCGACTGGGCAACCGGCATCGATCTGAAGACCGGCCGTCCGATCGAGACCGGCGTACGCCCGGGTGATCCGTCCAAGAGCGCCGACGGCAAGAAAGGCGAGACCATCTTCGTTGCACCGTCGTTCCTGGGCGCCAAGAACTGGATGCCGATGGCCTACAGCCAGCGTACCGAACTGTTCTACGTACCGGCCAACGAGTGGGGCATGGACCTGTGGAACGAACCTGTCACCTACAAAAAGGGTGCGGCCTACCTTGGCGCGGGCTTCACGATCAAGCCGCTCAACGAGGATTACATCGGCGCCCTGCGCGCAGTCGATCCGCGTACCGGCAAGATCAAGTGGGAGTACAAGAACAACGCGCCTTTGTGGGGTGGTGTCATGACCACTGCCGGCGGCCTGGTCTTCACCGGTACACCCGAGGGCTACCTGAAGGCATTCGACGACGATACGGGCGAGGAGCTGTGGAGCTTCCAGACCGGTTCCGGCGTGGTTGGTTGTCCGATCACCTGGGAGCAGGACGGCGAACAGTACATCGCCGTGCCGTCGGGCTGGGGTGGCGCTGTGCCGCTTTGGGGTGGCGACGTGGCCAAGAAGGTCAAGTACCTGAACCAGGGCGGTTCACTGTGGGTGTTCAAGCTGTCCGACGCCTGATGGCGTAGAAAGTGCCGGCCCCCACGAGGGGCCGGCATGCCGGGAAACCCTTGCCAGGTGATCGTGTCGAATTGGGCGTCGTGCCAACTCCGCGGCCAGCTGGGCGTTGATCCCGTCTTCTACCGCAAGCAGCGGAGAGCCAACGTCGAGACTGGTGATGCCGTCCGTCAGAATTCTGTTTGCTAAATCGGAGTTATTACAATGTTGAAGAAAGTACAACGACAAGTCGCAGTTGCTGCGTTCCTGGCTGCGGGCGCCGTCGGTACGGCGATGGGGCACGGTGATGTCGCGCCCCAGGCGGTGGACACCAAGCACCTGCCGCAACTGGGCGAGGACTGGCTCGACGTCAATCCCTACCGTGGCAACGGGGATGCAGAAAAGACCGGCTCCTCTGCCTATAACCAGAACTGCGCACGCTGCCACGGCCTTGGTGCTGTATCCGGTGGCATCGCGCCGGACCTGCGCTATCTCCCGCCCGAGGACGAGGGGGACGAGTGGTTCCTGTATCGACTGCGCAATGGTGCCATCCGTAACGGCATCACCTACATGCCGTCGTTCGAGGGTATCCTTTCGCAGGAAGCCATGTGGTCGATCCGGGCCTGGCTGGTCACCCTGCCGAAGGATGAATAAACTGGGCGTCGCCTACCTGTACACAATCTCAGTTTTCGAGGGGATGATGCTGAAACCTGTTATCCGGTTTTCGATACCGATGCTGATGTTGCTGCTGTCGATGCCTGCACTCGCAGACGAGAATCCGACGGCCCTGCAACGGGTGATGGAGCGTGGTGCGCTGTCAGTCGCGGTGTACAGGGACTATCCACCCTTTTCGTTCAGCGACAAGGGGCGGGTCGTCGGTATCGATGCCGATATCGCCAGGGCCCTGGCCGATCGCCTCGGCGTGGCGGCACTGATCCGTGCCGTCGGCGCTGACGAGTCGATGGAAGACGACCTGCGCAACAATGTCTGGAAAGGGCACTATCTCGGCGGCGGCACTGCGGATTTCATGCTGCACGTGCCGTACGACGATGCCTTCGCCGAGGAGAACGACCGGGTAATCCTGCTGGCGCCGTATTACCGCGAACAACTCGTCATTGCCACGCGGGCCACTGTCAGCGAGTCACCGTTCGACCTGTTCACGCGCGAGAAGGTCGGTGTCGAACTGGATACGCTGGCCGATTTCCACCTGCTCAGCACCAACGGCGGCACGATGCGCAACCAGGTCGTGCACTTCCGCAGCATGGGCGAGGCGGTCGAGGCATTCAAAAGCGGTGAACTGGCCGGCGTGGCAGGACCGCGTGTCGAGATCGAGTATGCGCTCGGAGCGCAGCGCGAGGACTACCGGGTGGTGAATATGCCGGGGTTGCGACGCGGCGGATGGGATCTTGGCGGCGCCGTCAAGCAGGGCAACGACGATCTCGCCAGCGCGATCCGCGACGGTATGCAGGCGTTGCGCGAGAGCGGCGCAATCTCGGAGATCTTCCAGCGATACCATGCGACCTATCAGCCGCCGCTACGGCTGAGCGGCGTCACGATTGCCCCCGCGAGCGAACTGGCGCTGAATGCCGATGATCCGGAACTCTGCAAGCGCCGGCCTTAGAGCGCTGTCTTTCGCGCTGGCATCGACAGGGGGTAGCGCGATCGCGATGCAGGCGGGGGAGTATCGAATTGCCCTGCAGGATGCCCAGGGGCAGCATTTCGATCTCGGTAGCCTGGTGCTGGTCGAACATGCGGATGACGGACTCGCCTACCGTATCGAATGGGACGACAACCGGTTCACAGACCATTTCCTGTCGATGCGGCCTTTCAAATGCGTGCCGCACCCGTCCCAGTTGATCTGCCATCTAGCCTATCCGTACGACATCCGGCGCGTCATCACGCACGACGATCTGACCGACCTCGAGTACGACCTGCTGTTCCTCCACAAGACCCCTCAGGAGTACGGTATCAATGCCTGGAATGGCCTGTACTTCGACCTTGTCGTGAGCGACAACGGTTTCGTTGGTGAGCTACGGGAGACCGATCTCAACGTGCTGCAGGCCCCCCCGGAAGAAGGAGACCTCCGCCCGATCAGCCAGGATGCGCTATATGAACCTTCCGACCGGCACTGGCCGAGGCGGGTACTGATCGAATCCGTCACCGGGGCGGATGCCCGGTGAGATACCTTCCCGACAAACCGGTCGCGTGGTTCGTGTTGCTGGTCCTGCTGCCGGGTCAGTCGTTGCTGGCCGCCGCCGGGCCGGAAGACCCGCTGGGTTCGTTCATGTGGGCCGAGATGCATGCGCGGCTGCTGCGCGGCGAGCCGGTGGTTTTCGACGACAGGGTCCGCGTGCTGATGCCGGCCGAGGCGGAAGACTCGATGAACGTGCCCGTGCTGGTCGATGCGACCGCGCTTGCAGACGTGGAGCGTATCCTGGTGTTCGCCGAGTTGAACCCGATTCACAAGGTGTTGGAAATGCGTCCACACCGGGCGGCTGCGCGCATCGGTTTTCGCCTCAAGGTACAGCAGGCCACGCCTGTGCGTGCGGCAGTCTTGGCTCGCGATGGAACCTGGCACGTCGGCGGGAGCATCGTCGATGCGGCCGGTGGTGGATGTACCGCGCCCAGTATCGGCAGCGCGAACCCCGACTGGGCGAGCCGGCTCGGCGAAGTGGCGGCACGGACCTGGCCGCGCGAAGATGGCGTGCGTTTGCGGATGCGCGTGATGCACCCGATGGACACGGGACTCGTTGCGGGGATTCCCGCCTTTTACATCGAGGAACTCGAACTGCGCGATGCAGCGGGTGAACTCGCTACCGAGTTGTGGCTGTACGAGCCGGTGGCCGAGAATCCGGTATTGACGCTTGACCTCCCGGGTAGTGGCCGCTTCACCGTCAGCGGACGGGACAACAACGGCAACCCGGTACTGGCGGAAGTGCTGGGGGGCGAAGCCGGTGGGGGAGCGCGGTGAACGGGTTCAGGTGCCTGCCGCTCGTGTTGGTTCTGCTGATGCTTTCCGTAGATGCATTCGCCGTTAAACGGGACTACGGACTGGTCCCGCAACAGGTTGCACCCGGGACCTACGTGCTGCTGGGATTCAACGAACACTTCAACTTTCGCAACGGTGGCAACATCGTCAACACCGGCTTCATCGTTACCGATGCCGGTGTCGTCGTTATCGATACCGGGCCATCGCGGCTATACGGTGAACAGATGCGCGAGGCGATCGCAAAGGTCACCGACCAGCCGGTCGTCAAGGTCTTCAACACCCATCTGCATCCCGACCACTTCCTCGGCAACCAGGCCTTCGAGGATCTGCCCGAGGCCGCGCTTGCGGGCACGATCGAGGGTATCCGCCAGAACGGCGAGATGTTCAACGAGAGCCTCTACCGACTGTGCGGTCCCTGGGAGGCCGGAACCCGCGTGGTGGTGCCGGGCCTGGTGGTGACGCCCGGCGTCGAGGAGGTCGGTGGCCACCGTCTGCGCCTGATTGGCTACGACGGACACACGGATGCCGACCTGGCGATCCTCGACGAGACCACGGGCGTCCTGTTTGCCGGTGACCTCGTATTCCATGGCCGGGCACCGACGACGCCGCATGCCGATATCGGGCGTTGGCTGGCGTCGCTCGATGCCCTCGCTGGCCTTTCGTTCTCGGTGCTCGTGCCGGGGCACGGCGCCGTGTCGACGAACGATGATCCGATCCGCCAGACGCGTGACTACCTGGTCTGGCTGCGCGATGGCCTGAAGCGCGGCGCCGAGCAGGGCAGTGACATGGCCGAGTTGCTTTCGCCCCGCGAGCCTCCGGCGTCCATCAGGCGGCTGGCCGTGTTCGCAGCCGAGTACCAGCGTTCGGTCGCGCACCTGTTTCCGGCTTTCGAGCGCGCTGCCATCGAGCGCGGCAGGGTCGTACAGGAACTCGATTGAATCGAGCCTCGTTCAGCTGGCTGTGGCTCGTCGCCGCGATGCTGCTCGGCGCAAGCCTGCCAGTGAGTATCGCGCAGGCCGATGTCAGCGCGGTGTCGGATGATGAGCTTTACACGCCCGACGGTTATCGCGGCCGACGCTACCGCGCCGTGCTGCCCGATGCGCCGCCGGCCGGTCAGCGCATCGATACCCCGGCACTGAAACGCCTGATCGAGACGGACAATCCCGTTCTGGTCGATGTACAGGCAGTGACGGTCAGGCCGGAGAGTGCGGAGTTCGGCGTATCGTGGTTGCCGGGTCGCACGCGGTATCACCTGCCGGGCAGCACGTGGCTGCCCAACGTCGGCTACGGGCATCTTGATATCCCCATGCATGTCTTTTTCGCAACCAACCTCGCGCGACTGACAGCGGGAGACAAGGGCCGGGCGGTCGTATTCTATTGCGTCATCGACTGCTGGATGTCGTGGAATGCGGTCAAGCGCGCGGATGCACTGGGTTACCGCAACATCTACTGGTATGCCGAGGGGACCGATGGTTGGGCCGAGGCGGGGCTGCCGCTGGTGCCGGCGCAGCCACGCGAACTGGCGGCCGGCAGCGATACCAAATCGTGTGATACCGATGTCAGCGCCGGTGGCTTCTTCGATTGCCGGGAGGTCTCTCTCCCCGAAGCGCTGGCCCAGGTTGCCGCCGATCCGGCATTGCACGCGGTACTGCTGTTCGTCGAGGGTAAGCACTGCCCATTTTGCAAGCGGATGCGTCGCGTGCTCTTGCCCCGACCGGAGATCATCGAGCAGTACCGTTCGCGCTTCGTGGTCCTGTCGCTCGACATTGAGAGCAAGGCGCGTTTCATCGGTGCGGATGGGCAGTCGCAGACCGAGGCGGGTTATGCACGCGATGCCATCGGTGTCTACCGCACGCCGACGATGGTGTTCCTGGACGCCGATGGCGACGAAATATACCGTCATGCCGGCATCGTGATCGATCCCACCATCTTCCTGTCGATCGCTGACTATGTCGAAGGCGGACATTGGCAACACCAGGGTTTCAGGGATTACCTGAAGACGAGGCGCGACGCGGATTGACGGTGTCGGCCGGCTACTCGCCGAACTGCTCGAGTTCGAGCACGATCCGGCCACCGGCGAACACCTCGCCGGTCAGCGGTTCGTTGCGTTCCAGCTTCACCAGCCCGACGCCCGGTGCGTACCACTCCGTCGTGTTGATGTCGATGTCCTGGTAACCGGTTCGCCCGTCGGCGTAGATCGAGAGCTGGGCCTCACCATCGACGCGTATACAGTGCTCGAAACGTCCGGCAGGTACCTCGACGGTGTCGTCCAGCGCGCCGATCTGGTAAGCCATCTTGAAGTTGATGCTCCTGGCCAGTTTTTCCGTGTAAGGGTGAATGCGGCGCAACACGTAGGGATGGGTCTCCTGGCTCCACGAGGTGCCAACCTGGTAGGGCTGTTTCAGTACCCAGCGCGGATCGTCATCCCGCCGGGGGCGTGTTTCGACGATCGTGCGCTTGGCCGATCGAAACACGCCCTGTTCGGTCTCCGCCAGGTAGTACCGCGTGCCCTGGTCAGTGACGCGCACCGTGTGCGCTATGCCGTTGAGGTCGACCGTGTCCGAGTTAGACTCCGTCAGTGTCAGCATCTGCCTGTCGTTGCCGACTTCCACCGAAACCTGGTATGTCCAGCGCAAACCGGGCTCGAGCGGAAAGTGGCTCGGCCCGGTGTCTTTGCCGCAGCCGCCGAGCAGCGCAACCAGGGCCGGTAATACGTATCGCGAGCTCATTTTTCGGGCAGTGCCGGGTCCGGCAGGTCGTAGAACGTGATCCGGTCGCGGTTCTCGCCGAGTCGCTTGAGATCGGTTGGCCTGTCCGGCCTGTTGGTGACCTTGCTGACGCGGCCGAGCTGGACGTTGCCGTTGCGCATGTTGCGCAGCGCCTCTTCGAGGTCGGCATGCAAGGCCTTGTCGTAGGGCAGCGCGTACGCCCTGGGCTGATCGGCCGGTCGACCGTCGACGAGGTCGGACAGCCACACGTAAACGACACCTTCGTCGCCGGTTGCCGGGTCGGGCTCTTCGATTACCGAGGCATGCAACAGGAACCGCGCCGGCACGGGTCGACTGGCCGTTGGCCAGCCCTGCACCGATTGCCAGCCGATGTAACTCATGGAGTACAGGCCGAACGCCGCCAGGGCCATCACGACCTTGATCAACAGGCTGATGCGGGTCGACAGCAACAGTGTGATCAGCAGCGCGGTCAATGCCACGTAGGCCAGTACCAGCAACCAGGTTCCCTCGCTCACAACTTGCCTACCTCCACGATCGACTTTGACAGGGTGTTGATATTGGCCACTTGTCCGTGTGCGTCGATGGTGAAACGCAGCGCGGTCTTTTCTTCGCCGACACGGTCCAGCGTCAGGGTCGCGTAGTGCAACACCTTCAGCGTCGGGTTGACCTCGGCCAGGTAGATCGTGACCGGTACGGGCTGTCGGGTCTGGCTGTTGTAATAGTGCACGTTGACAACGTACTCGCCCGGCGGTCGGCCGCGGATCGTCACGATTTCCTGGTTCAGTGGGTTGATGACCTCGCGACCGTCGATGACCATCATGTCGTTCGCCATGCCGCGATCGTCACGATCCAGATGCATCAGCGCGGCCTGCGGGTTCTTGAACCAGATCAGGTCGCCCTGGGGGCCGAGGATCCAGGTATCGATATCGTCCGGGCTGTTCTCCTCCCAGGTGACCGTGATGATGAAATCCGCCTTCGGGTTGATCGTGCCGGTCTTGGCCGGGGGGTTGAAGAAGATCAGCGCGATCAGGAACAGGAAGGTGAACGACAGCAGCGCGTTGAAAAGCAGGTCGGTGAACGGGTCACTGTCGAACTTGCGCGCGGTCCGGAACATCGCCATCGTTTATTCCTCCCCGGTCGATGACCAGCCGGCCAGCAGTGATTCCGTGAAGTGGACGGTCTGCGCAACCAGGCGATCCGCGGCGCGGTCTACGAGCAGGTACTGGATACCCAGCAGCAGCGTACAAACGAGCCCGATGAGGGTCGTGTTCAGCGCAACGCCCATGCCGACCGTCATCTGCTTCAGCAGCCCCTGGACCTGGCTCTGGTCGAACGACTCGAGTGTCGTGACGGGCGCCAGCATCAGCACGAAGCCGATGACGGTTCCGAGCAGCCCCAGCTTGATCAGCGAGCCGGCGACGAACCAACCGGCCTCGTGCTGTCCACGCGCCTGTTCGGCCATGACCTGGGCCAGCAACTGCTGGTCCGTCGGTGGTGAGTTGGCAGCCGACGATGCCTGCTTGGCGATGGCGCCGGCCAGGTAGGCCTCGGCGAGAGAGGGCGGCAGTTCCTGTCCTCCGAACAGCAGGCGCCCCTTGCGAATCGTCGGCGCCGTGTCGGTGGCGATGCGAATGATGGTCTCCAGGGCCTCCTGCTGGCGTGAGAGAAACAGGCTGCGAATTGCACAATGCAGTGAACCGATGACGAAGATCACGGTGATCAGCAGGCCAATGCGGGTCTGGTCGGCGAGAATCAGGCGCTGCAGCAGGTGCAGGTCCCAGGCCACCCAGGCGCCGAAACCGATCAGGCCGGCGATGACGAGCCAGCGCAGGAAAAGCCCGTAGCGCGGCTGTGGCTGCCAGAATCGCGAATGTTGCAGGTGAAGCATCGGTCCCGTCTCATGAGCAACAGGTGGAAGAAGCAAGTTACGCGCCGTTCTCGCCAGGGTGATGCGTGTGCCGGCCTGGCGCTGCATGCCGGCCGTAGCTCAATGACGCGCAAGGGCCCGGCGCCGGGCCCTGTCACGCTGGCGGTACACCCGGCATCAATACTGGCACAGCCTGCAGACATGGCACGGGACGGATTGCGCTGACGGCCGTCGTTGACGATTACCGCTGGCGGTACTTGGCGCCGGTTCGCCCGGTAGCCGGTTCGGGCAACCGGTCGGGATAATGAAAATTTACCATTTTTATCAGTCGCTTATGTCTGGTGGCTAATGCGCTTGTACGATCGCGGCAGGCCGGGGAGGCATTTACGGCCCGTCGGCATCGCCCGTTTCCCTGCATGGTACGAAGATTGCTCGACTAGGCGGTTGATGATTACCGGAACAGGAAAACCAGGCATGCCGACGGAGGCCGCAACCCCGCGACTGATCGACCGGTTTGGCAGACAGATCACGTATGTCAGGTTGTCGGTGACCGATCGCTGCGACCTGCGCTGCGTCTACTGCATGGCCGAGGACATGACCTTCCTGCCGCGCGCGCAGGTGCTGACGCTCGACGAGATCGCCCTCGTCGGCGAGGCCTTTGCCGGGCTCGGCGTGCGCAAGATCCGCCTGACCGGTGGAGAGCCACT
>JAGRGW010000549.1 GCA_020445315.1 Gammaproteobacteria bacterium | reverse complement strand
CTCGGCAATCCGCAGGCGCTCGACGGTCAACGCGATGTAGCTGTCGATCGTCAGTTCCTGTGCCGTCGCCATGCCGGAAAACAGCACCAGGCAGCATAAGATCGCGATTGCCCTGTCTGAACGGTAGCGCATCAGTAGAACACCCTCATCAACACGTAGCGGGCCAACGAGGCGCTGCCCGATGAATCGATGGCCTGCAGCGTCAGCCGGTAGTCACCGCTGTCGACGAAGCGTCCGTCATCGGCGCGACCGTCCCATTGAATGCGGGCGTGCGGGTCGCTGCCCACGACGAAGTCATCGATGAACCAGCCGGAACGCGTCACCGACCCGTCGGTCACGAAGCGGAAACGCACCTGGATCGTCTGTCCGGTGTAATCGGACAACGGGAAAGACTGCAACGACCAGCCGCCGAGGCTGCCGCTGTAGGCATCGCCACCCAGGCGTGCACCGCTATAGGGGTAGCCACCCTGCGGCACGATGCGGGTGAAGTTGCTGCCATCGGTCGTGACCTCGACCACGCCGCCATCGTAGTAAGACTCCGAGTCGAAGTATTGGTCGAAGTACAGTGCGTCACCTGCGCGAACGAATACCGGCGGCGACAGCAACCAGCTGTCGCTGCTGTTCGGGTAGTCGGCGTCCAGGCCGGTACCCCAGGCCGACGTGCCCGAGCTCGCGCCGGCCGGCCCAACCGTTGGCGACCCGAGCGCCCAGACGTCGTTGGTGCCACCGTGCGTCCACCCGTCTGCGCCGGATTCGAAGTCGTCGTCGAAACTCGACGTGGCCATGAAATCGGCCGGGTCCACGGCCTCGACGATGCGGCGCAGCACGCGACCCGTTTCGAGGTTCGTCACCGTCAGCGACACGTTGGCCGCCTCGCTGAGCAGAAACTCGATCGTCGCCACGGGATCTGTCGGCGACAGGAAGTCCGAGGTTGCCGGGTCGAAGAAGTTCGGATCGGCACTCACGTCGGACAGCGCCGGCGCCGCTTTCAGGTAGACCGCGTTGTCCGGCAGCTCGTAACCCCACAGGCCGACCAGGAAGCTGTCGCCCGGCGGCGGCACCGCGATGTTGCCACTGCCGTCGGTGCCGTCCCAGTAGACCCGGTGCGAGCCGACACCGAGCGGCACGCGCTCGAGCAGTGTCGCGAACCGCGTGTCGGTGTTGAACAGGCCGACGAATGCCGTGATCTCGGAGGCGCCCCGGTCGGGCGGGATCTCGAAACTGATTTCGAGCGGTTCGTCGTCGTACGCTGAGAACGTCGACGGCAGCGAAGACCGGGTCGGGTTGTACCGCTCACCACCGGTGGTGGCGGTCAGGTCGAGGACATGCGTCTGGCCATCGATGTCGTATTCGAGCACCACGTAGTACGGGCCTTCGGGCAGCCGGTTGCCGCTACCGTCTTTGCCATCCCAGGTATCGTCGTAGGTGCCGGGATCACGCGTGGTTTCGACCAGCGTGCGCACGACGCTGCCGGCACGGTTCTTCAGCTTCAGTCGGACCGGCAGCCGTGCGCTCAGCACGGTTTGAATACCGGCGGTCCCGCCACTGCCCGGCTCGAAGGTCTGGCTGGT
>JAGRGW010000548.1 GCA_020445315.1 Gammaproteobacteria bacterium | reverse complement strand
GTATTCCGCCGTCACCCAGCCCTGGTTCTCGTTCCTCAGCCAGCGTGGCTGACGGTCTTCGACGCTGGCCGTGCAGATCACCTTGGTGTTGCCGAACGCCACCAGCACCGAGCCCTCGGCATGCATCGTGAAGTCCGGTGTGAATGTCACTGTCCGCATCTCGTCGGGTGCGCGTCCGCTGGGTCGCATCGGGTACCTCTTGTCTCAGTCGATATTGATGTTTGCTTGCAGATCCGGCTGCCGCGCCTCCAGGGGCGGCAGGGCGTCGTCGCCGGCACCGTTCCAGCGCAGCGCGATCGCGGTCACATTATCGCTGTGTGCCTCGCGATGCGCGACGTCGGATACCTGCTCCAGTTGTTCGGCGATCGGCACCCGGTGGTCGTGAAACGCGCTGACCAGGTGCCTGCCCGGTACCTGTCCCCAGAGACCGTCGGTGCACAACAGCACGACATCGCCCGGCTGCAGCGCCATCGGCGGCGCACAGGTGGTCGTCGGCGGTTTTTCCAGGCCGCCCAGACAGCGGGTCAGGCTGGTGCGACGGGGAATCGGCCCGATGTTGTCGGGTACCGTAACCGTCACCGTGTGGTCTGCCGTGCGCGCGAGCACGCGGCCGTTGCGCACCAGGTACAGGCGGCTGTCACCAACGTGCGACCAGTACAGGGTTTCGTTCTGTACGATCGCCAGTACCGCGGTGGTACGCGGTTCGATCGGGGGTCGCTGGCGGCGGCCGAAGCGGAGGATGGACCTGTGTGCCTTGCCAATGACCCGGAGCATGAAGCGTACCGGGTCCTCGAGCGGTTTCTCGGCCTTGCGGAACAGGTGCTCGGCCACGTCGATCAGCAGTTGGGCGGCCGCATCGCCGCGCGGATGCCCACCGAGACCATCGGCGATGCTGAGCAGCAGCGTGCTGTCGCTGCGCAGCACCTGGCAGCGGTCCTGGTTGTGCGCCCGGCTGCCGATCAACGACTGCTTGGCGATGTCGAACGCGGAGTCGGTGTCGCTCATGGTGCGCCCTCCTTGGCGCGGCGGTGGGACCTGGGTACCGGGATTCGGCCGAGCAGCACATCGCGCAGGGCCCCGGCTGTCGGCGGCCTGTGCCGTGCGTCCAGTTCCATCGCCCAGTCGATCGACTCGAGAATCTCGCGCGGGTAGCGCTTGCCGAACGACTCCACGGCCGGCAACAGGGTGTCGTTCGCATGTCGCTCGACCGCCGACGGAGGCGGCTTGCCCTCGATGCAGGCGCGCATGGTCGCGCCCACCGCGTAGATGTCGGTGCATGGGCCGACCTTGGCCGAGGCGTAGTACTGCTCGACCGGCGAGAAACCGGGTGTCACCACCTGGGCCTTCTTCTGACCGATGTCGTCGAGGTGATAGGCGGCGCCGAAATCGAGTAGCAGGGGGTTGCCGCCCGGTCGCAGGTGGATATTGCTCGGCTTGA
>JAGRGW010000137.1 GCA_020445315.1 Gammaproteobacteria bacterium | reverse complement strand
CCAGCTGAGCTACGGGCGCATATAACTGTTTGTCATTTCAACGCCGTTGCGGCGTGCGGGTCGTTCTGCGAACGACAAGGGCGGTACTCACGCCGCTTCGCGCCGACCGGGGAGTCTATCCGTCGACGCGGCGGCATTGTCGCGCGGATGGCCGACAATCTCAATCTGCAATCGGGTCCGGGGCGCGGCAACGAGCAGAACACCGGTCTATGGGTCAGGCGCCTGCAAGTACCAACAGTTGGGAGCCGGTGTCGTTGATCAGCAGTACCCCGAGGCCGATGGTCAGCGCACCGAGTGTGCCGACGAGACCGTGGTAGGCCCATTCGAGCCGGCTCGCGGACCAGCGCAGCGGCAGGCTGATGACGACGGCGAGGGCGGTCATGCCGACGATGGAACCGAATCCAAACACGAGGATGTATGCCAGCCCCAGCCACGGGCTCTGCACGCTGCCGAGCACCAGGACCATCAGCGCGGCCGAGCCGGCCAGTCCGTGTGTCATGCCCACCAGCAGTGGGCGCAGGGGAATCTTCGAGGGATGCGAGTGGCGGTGCGCCGACGTGGTGTGGTCGGCGTGCGGTGCGTGGGCATGGGCGTGTATGTGGGTGGCCTCACCGTGGCGATGGACATGGAAGTGGACGCGCTGGCGCCACATCCGCAGCAGGACATGGCCGCCGAGTCCTACCAGCATGACGCCGACGATCAGTTCCAGCACCAGGGCGAGTCGCGGCCCGATACCGACGCCGATGATCAGCACGCTGCCGCCGAGGACCAGCAGCGTCAGCGAATGTCCGATCCCCCAGGCGGCACCCTGGCGGGCGGCATCGCGCAACCGGTTCTTCTGCGCACTGAGACTCGCCACGGCGGCAAGATGGTCGGCCTCCAGCGCATGCTGCAGGCCCAAGAGCAAACCGAGTACCAGAACGCTGAGCATGACGAACTCCACGGATGCTTCAGTTTCTTGGCATCGGCAGCCAGGCTTTTTGGCGTTGTGATGCCTCGAACAGGCTGAATTATGGCAGTAACAGGGTGATGGGCGCGCTGCCGCAGGTCAAGAAAAGCGTCAAAACACGGCTGCGCATGCCGCTTAAATGGACGAAATACAAAAAATTAATACCCACATCACCAGATTCTGTCTATATTCTTCGGGTATATGGTGCGGTGCAACAAAAGCGACCCGAGATCGCCGTCCGCCCCAACGGTTTTTTTTGACTCTTGAGAATTGAGGAGAACGAACATGGCGGTGACACTGGTCAAAGTCATACCGGGGACAGGCAGCGCGAGTCTGCCACTGGACGAGGCCGGATTCCTGCTGGACCGTAGGGTGTGGAATCCCGAGATTGCCCAGCAATTGGCAACACGGGCTGGTCTGGGCCAGCTCAACCACACGCAGTGGATGATTATCGATTTCGTCCGCGACAAGTACTTCCGTCTCGGTGCACTGCCACCGATGCGCAATCTGTGCCGCAAGCTCGGCGTCAGCCGCGATGCCGTCAAGGCGTCTTTCGGTGGGTGCCGCGAACTGTGGCAAATCGCCGGGCTGCCGCATCCGGGCGAGGAAGCGCTCGCCTACATGGGCTGACCGGCCCACCCGGACCGGTTATCCCTTTGCGTTCACCTGCCCGCCGAGGCAATCGGCGGGTGGCGTGACCGGCGCCACGCCTGTACGGCCCGTTCTGGCCTTACTTCACGACCTGGTTCAGCAGCAGCTGAACGACACCGCCCGGATTGGCGCTGTCGACGATGACGTCGGCCGACACGATATCGCCCGGCTGGCTGCCGGCCTGGCCGCTCTTGGACACCTTTGCCGTTACCTTCACCCGCGGGAACGACGACAGCTTCATCGCCGGCATCATCGCCATGGCATCGGTCAGCGTGACCTGCAGGGGCAGTTCCGCGACGCTGTGACGGGCTACCGCGAGCGGCATCGGCGGGCCACTCTCGGCCCGGGCCAGGACGAATACCGTGTCGGTGTCGCTGACCTGGTCGAACAGGCCGGGCGCCAACGCGACTTCGACCTGCACGCGGACTCCGGCCTCGGCGGAAGGTGTCGCCGCCGTGGTCGGCGCGGCTGCAACCGTTGTCTGGATGGGTGTCGCGGGGGCGCCCCCCATGATCGTCGGCAGGGCCGCCGGCGAGGCCGGCAGCTGACCGCCGGCCGAGGTGATCATCTGCCCCAGTTCCGCCTGCATCCCGGGCTCTTCAGCGAGCAGCGGGTAGGCGTGCTGCCAGTACTCGAGCGCCTTGGCCGTCTTGCCTTCGTCGAACGCCGCATTGCCCAGCAGCCACAACGCGGTCACGGCGTTGGGGTCGATGGCGAGGGCCTTTTCCAACAGTTCGATCGAGCGGGGGCTGGAACGCCGGCCGTCGCGCATGGTCATCGCGTCGGCCAGCGACAGCAGCACCGCAGGTTGGTCGGGCAACAGTTCGTTGACCCGCTCGAAGGCCTCGGTGGCCTGCGTATAGTCCTGCATGCGCATGTAGGTGCGGCCCAGCAGGAACCAGCCTTCGGCGTTGTCCGGGTTGGCCTCCAGGCGCTCACGCAGCTTGGCCGCCAGGTCCTCGATCGGGGGCAGCTCACCACTGCCGTGGCTTGCGGGTACCGAAGCCGCGCCTGCCGTGACTGCCGGGTGGTCGATCATTGCAGGCGAGCCGATCTCGAGGTACAGCGGTACGGCGATCAACGGTATCACCAGCGCACTGACCAGCAGCGCCGCGCGTCCGCCGCCGGTGCCGGTTGCCGTCTTGGGGGCGTCCTTGGTGCCGGCGAGGTCATTGGCCAGTGCCATCTCCAGGTCCTGCTTGGCCTGCGCGAACTCTTCGTCGGACAGGTCGCCGGCGTCCTTCTGTTTGGCCAGCTCGGCAAGATGCTCGCGTGCAATATCCACGTTGAGCTGTTCGGTGGAGTCGGTCGCCGCTTCCTGCTTGCGCAGCAGTGTCGGCGCGATAAGGCCCAGTGCCGCGACGATCATGGCGGCGGAGATTATCCAGAACAGGGTCATGCGTCTCTCTTGTCAGAATCGCTGTCGAGCAGCGCGGCGGCTGCCTGCCGGTCGGTTTCATTGATGGCGTCGGTCTGTACCGTGCGGCGTTTGCGGATGGTGCGCAGCAGCAGCGTTACGCCGATGAGCAGAATGATGAACGGACCACCCCATAGCAGTAGCGTGCTGCTGTTTAGTGGCGGCCGGTACAGCACGAACTCGCCGTAGCGGGCGACCATGAAGTCGGCGATTTCCTTCTCGCTCTTGTTCTGCTTGACCATCTCGTAGGTCTTGCGGCGCATGTCGACGGCGAGCTCGGCGTTGGAGTCGGCCAGGTTCTGGTTTTGGCAGACCAGGCAGCGCAACTCGGTGACCAGCTTGTCGTAGCGCTCCTCCTGCTCGGGGCTGTCGAACTGCTTGACCTCGACCCGCGCGAGGCCCGGGCCTGACGCCAGCAGGGCGAAAAGGACAAGGATCATTACTCGTTTCATGGCGTCGCCTTTGCGCTCGCGAAGTGGCTGACGAACTTCTCGCGCCAGACCGTCGGCGTCATGGCGCCGGTGTGTTTCTCGCGCACGGTGCCCTCCGCGTCGATCAGGAAGGTCTCCGGCGCACCGTAGACCCCCCAGTCGATGACCGCGTCGCTGTGCGGATCGAAGGCGACCTGTTCGAACGGGTTGCCCATTCGCGCCAGCATGGCCTTGGCCTCGTCGGCGTCGTCGCGCCAGTTGATACCGATGATCGGCACGCCTTCGCGCCGGGCCAGATGCAGCAGGTACTCGTGCTCCTTCCAGCATTCCGGGCACCAGGTGCCCCAGACGTTCAGTAGCCAGGTACGTCCGCGCATCGCCGTGGAACTGACGGTCTTGGTCGGGTCGAGCAGGTTCGGCAGCGAAAACGCCGGTGCTTCGCGGCCGATGAACTGCGTTGGCACGTCACGCGGGTTGTATTCGCCCTCGTTCATCTTGCCGAGCACGTACCAGAACAGTCCGGCCATGGCGAGGAAGATCGCGAGTGGCAGCGCTGCGCGGGTCATGCGCTGGCCTCGCTGGTACCGGCCTGGGGCCGCCGCGCCGTGCGCGCCAGCGTGCGGTAGCGGCGATCGGTGGCGGCAAGGCCGCCGCCGAAGGCCATGAACAGCGCGCCCAGCCACAGCCAGCGTACGAAGGGCTTGTGGTAGATGCGCAGGCTCCAGGCGCCCTGGCCCAGGTCCTCGCCGATGGCGACGAAGAGATCACGGGTCAGGCCGGGATCGATCGCGGCCTCCGTCATCGGCATCGTCTGTACCAGGTAGATCCGCTTCTCCGGGTGCATCTCGGCCACGAACTCACCGTCCTTCGATGCCACCAGGTTGCCCCTGAACGCCGTGTAGTTCGGGCCCTTGGTGGTTTCCACGCCTTCGAACAGGAAGCTGTAGCCGCCCATTTCATAGGTTTCACCGGGCGTGAGCCGGACATCCTGCTCGGTCGAGTACAGCGACGTGAGGGTGACGCCAACAATGAATATCGCGATACCGATGTGGCCGAGCACCATGCCCCAGAAGCCCCGCGGTACATGACGCCAGTTGTAGTGTGGCGCAAGTCGCTCGCGGATGGCGACCAGGGTCGACGTGGTGACCCAGAAGGCCAGGATCATGCCGAATGCCGCCTGCCACAGGAACTGCGGTGTCAGCAGAATCGGGTAGGCCAGGCCCGCGACGACCGAGACGATCGCGGCGACGCGCAGCTTCGGCCACAGGCGTTCGGCGGTGTCTTTCTTCCACCGGGCCAGTGCGCCGATACCGACGAGTACCGCAAGCGGTGCCGTCAACGGGATGAACACCGCGTTGAAGTACGGCGGTCCGACCGAGATCTTGCCCAGCGAAAGTGCATCGACCGCGAGCGGATAAAGGGTGCCGAGCAGCACGGCGGCGGATGCGACGACGAGCAGGACGTTGTTCAGCAACAGGCCCGTTTCTCGCGAGAGTGTCTCGAAACGAACCGTGCTACGGATCTGGTTGGCCCGAATCGCGTACAGCAATAGCGATGCACCGACGACGGTGACCAGGAACATTAAAATGAACACGCCGCGCGCCGGGTCGGATGCGAACGCGTGCACCGATGTCAGCACGCCGGAACG
>JAGRGW010000136.1 GCA_020445315.1 Gammaproteobacteria bacterium | reverse complement strand
CATCGAGTCCGATCTACGGCATGCCGATCCTCGAGGCGGGGCGTTCCAAGCAGGTCTACTTCCTCAAGCGTTCAATGAACCCGGGCTATTCGGGGGTCGACAACCTGCTGTTCTACCGGGACAACACGTCGCTGATCTTCGGTGACGCCAAGGATACGATCGAGGGCATGGTGGCCGTGCTGAAGGGCACCGGTCACTGACGTCGAGCAGGGCGCCGGTCGGAGCGGCTGTCAGGCGACGAAGGCCTCGCGCGGTGTGCGGTCACCGGCACCGACGCCGAGTATCCGGGTCTCGATGTCGCCCAGCGGCTCGGGCTTGTGCAGGGCGAAGCCCTGGGCGTAGTCGACGCCGATCTCATCGAGAATGCGGTGGATGCGCTGGTTCTCGACAAACTCGGCCACCGTGCGCTTACCCAGCTTTTGGCCGATGTTGTTGATCGACTCGACCATCGCGCGATTGATCGGATCGCGGTCGATATTGTGGATGAAGCCACCGTCGATCTTCAGGTAGTCGACGGCGAGATGGCGCAACTGCGAGAACGACGACAGGCCGCTGCCGAAATCGTCGAGCGCGAACTGGCAGCCGAGATCGCCGAGCGCCTCCACCAGGGCGGCGGCATTGGACAGGTTGCTGATTGCAACCGATTCGGTGATCTCGAAGCAGACCGAGCGTGGCGGTATGCCGGTTCGGTGGATCTGGTCACGGACGAAACGGTGGAACTGCGGGTCGGACGCGGCCGGTCCACAGATGTTGATACTGATCCGCAGTTCGTTGGCCTTGCCACCGAGGCCGGCGAGCCACTCGAGGGCGTGCCGGACGACCCAGCGGTCGATGTCGGGCACGATGCCGTAGCGTTCTGCCGCCGGCAGGAACTGGCCGGGGGGGATCAGGCCGAGGCCGTCCTCGTCGCGCATGCGCAGGAGTACCTCGAGTGACAGCCGGCCATCGTCCTGTTCGGCGCTCATCGGGCTGATCAACTGTCCAAACAGCACGAAGCGGTCTTCCTGCAGGGCTTCGCCGATGCGGTTGATCCAACGCATCTCGCCGCTGCGGCGCTGGACCTGCTCGGCCTTGGCATCGGCGCGGTGCACCCGGTTGCGGCCTTCTTCCTTGGCCGAGTAACAACAGGCGTCCGCGGTCCGCAGCAGCGCTTCGACGGTGATCACTTCATTGCCGAACGTGACCATGCCGATGCTGGCGCCGACCTGGAATGACTTGTCTTCCCAGCGGAAGCGGAACGATTCGACGGTACTGCGTACCTTTTCGGCGACGCGCTCGGCGTCGCCGGATTCGGTGAAGCGCAACAGGATGCCGAATTCGTCGCCACCGATGCGGCCGACCAGGTCCGAGTAGCGCAGACGGTCGGTCAGCAACTCGGCCAGTTCCTTCAGCAGGGCGTCTCCGGCGGCATGTCCGCAGCTGTCGTTGACCAGCTTGAAGCGGTCGAGGTCGACGAACAGCAGGGCGTGCGAATCCGGTGAAAGCCTGGACTGTTCGAGGGTCAGGCGCAGCGCGGCCTCGAATGCCTGGCGGTTGAGCAGGCCGGTCAGGACATCGTGCGCGGCCTGGTGCGAGAGCTTGCGGTTGCGCGCACCCGTATTGACGACGACCAGTGTCGCGGTGACCACGGCCAGCACGAACGCGACGAAACCGAGCGCCGACTCGGCGAGCAGGGCCTGCTTGGTCTCGTCACCCGCCGTGGTGATGTGATTCTGCGTCGTCTGGTGAATGGTCCGAACGGCCTCGTCGAGGTGCTTCAGCAACAGCAGGTGGCCGTCGATTGACGCCTGCACCGCTGCCTCGATCTGTTGTTCCGGAATGGAGTAGTCGAACAGGGCGTTCAGGGCCCGGTTATTGGGCGGACCCACCGAACGTGCGGTGGCGTCGAGGCGCTCGATGACGGCGCGCTCCGCATCGGTGGTCATGTGGCCGATTAGCGAATTGCGCGCGCGCACATACTTGCTGGCATGGGCGAAGAACCGCATTTTCAGTTCGTCGCGCTCGAATGGGTCGTCCTGCATGACCATCGCGCGCAGGGTGTCGACGCGCTCGCGAATTGCCTCGCGCATCGTGTAGGCGAGCACGGTCTTCAGGCCGGCGCCGCGCACCAGCTGTGACAGTTGGTCGTTGTGTTCGCTGGTCGAGCGGTAACTGCCGACGATTGCGAACAACATAATGGTGATGACCAACCCGAACCCCATGGCCGTGATACTCTGCGCGTCGAGGCGCGGCGATAGCGGGTTCCAGTTGGGTTTACGCGATTTTTCGAGCACAGATCGTCTCTGAAGTCGGTTGAGCATGAGCGCACATGCCTTTGTTATGGTTTATCGACGTTCCCTGTGCTTCACCTGTATTGGCCCCGGCCGTGAAATCTTTAGACTTGAGCTGTATCCATGGCTGCCTGGTGAAGAATTGGAGATTCGGATTCGTTTTTTGGCTTTTTCGTTCGTGCTGGCGTGCCTGACGGTCGCGTTGCCGACGGCCGGGGCCTCACCGCTGGAGACCTGGCGCTCAGGCGATCGCGTGATGGCGATCGCCGACTGGCGGCGGCTTGCCGCGCAAGGTGATGCCGATGCGAACCTGTTTCTTGCCTACCTGTATCGCCGCGGTATCGAATTGGAGCGGGACGACACGCGTGCCGCCGATCATTTCCGCGCGGCGGCACTGGCCGGCTCGCCGGAGGCCCAGTACCAGCTTGGCCTGATGTACGAACTGGGTATCGGCCTTGTCGTTGATACCGGCGAGGCGTCGCGCTGGTACGGCCTGTCGTCCGGCCAGGTCTGCCCGGATGAACTCGATGCCGGCGCGGTGCTGCGATACCGCTGATCCGCCCCGGCGGGGCTGCATGCCACACTTGCCCGACCTGCTACGTGCCACGTTCCGAAACCGACACCGAAGACTGCCTGCTGCGTGACCGCCCGCGTCTGCGCGGATTGCGCCGCAAGGCCGGGGAGCCGTCATCCGGCAGCGAGGCCGAACTCGCATTCGCCCGCCTGCAGGCGGAGTCGCGTGCTATCGTCGGGAAGCGCGCCGCCGCGGTCGCACCGACGTTCCCGGCGCAGTTGCCGGTCAGCGAGCGCGTCGACGAGATCCGTGAACTCATCGAAGCCAACCAGGTGATTGTGCTGTGTGGCGAGACCGGATCCGGCAAGTCGACCCAGTTGCCGAAGATCTGCCTGTCATTGGGGCGCGGCGTGTTCGGCCGGATCGGCCACACCCAGCCGCGCCGCATCGCCGCGCGCAGCCTTGCGTCCCGTATCGCCCAGGAACTGGGCGAGGAAACCGGGCAGCGCGTCGGTTACAAGGTGCGCTTTCGCGACAGGGTCAGCGACGAGACCTCGGTCAAGCTGCTGACCGACGGCATGCTGCTGGCCGAGATCCGGCACGACCGCGACCTGCTCGAGTACGACACCCTGATCATCGACGAGGCGCATGAACGCAGCCTCAATATCGATTTCCTGCTCGGTTACCTGCACCGGCTGTTGCCGCGTCGGCCGGATCTGAAGCTGATCATCACGTCGGCCACGATCGATCCGCTGCGCTTCTCGCGTCACTTCGGCGATGCCCCGGTGATCGAGGTGTCGGGACGGACCTTCCCGGTGGAACTGCGCTACCGGCCACCGGAAGAGGCCGGTGCCGGGGAACGCGACGATGCGATGCAGCAGGCGATCGTTGATGCCATCGATGAACTCGGCCGCGAGAGCCCGGGCGATATCCTCGTGTTCCTGTCCGGCGAGCGCGAGATCCGCGA
>JAGRGW010000135.1 GCA_020445315.1 Gammaproteobacteria bacterium | reverse complement strand
GCTGGCAGTGCGCAATTGGTAGCGGGGGCCGGATTTGAAGCGACGACCTTCGGGTTATGAGCCCGACGAGCTGCCAGACTGCTCCACCCCGCATCTGACGAAGTGCAAACTATACAGAAGTACGGCCTGTTAGACAACCGCCATATTGGCCGACGTTCTGGACAATGCGCCGTTTCTAGCCGGTAAATGCCGTGCGGCATGCGGCCAGCAGGGCCGCGGGGAAAAGGCCGAATCCGAGGATGGCCAGGCCGTTGACCGACAGCACGATCTGCGTATCGAGCGAGGCCGCGATCGGCTCGTCGTCGACCGGCTTGTCGAAGTACATGACCTTGACGGCACGCAGGTAGTAGAAGGCGCCGATGATCGAGAAGAACACGGCGACCAGTGCCAACCAGACGAGATCGATACTGACGACGGCATCGAGCACGAACAGCTTGGCGAAGAAACCGACCGTCGGCGGTACACCGGCCATCGAGAACAGGATCAGCATCATCATGAAGGCCAGCCACGGACTGCGGTCGTTGAGCCCCTTCAGATCGTCGATACGTTGCGCATCGAACCCACGCCGACTCAGCATCGTGACGACGCCGAAACCGCCGGCAGCAGTCAGCGCGTAGGTCACCGCGTAGAACATCGCGGCACCGTAGCCCTCGTCGGTACCGGACAGGATACCCAGGAAGATAAAGCCGACATGCGAAATCGTTGAATAAGCCAGCATGCGCTTGATGTTGGTCTGCGCAATCGCGACAACGTTGCCGAGCGCCATCGACAGCACGGCGAGAATGATCAGCATGTCCTGCCACTGCACGACCAGGCCACCCATGCCGTCGGCCAACAGGCGAATCGCCAGGGCGAAGGCGGCGATCTTGGGCGCACTGCCGAGAAACAGCGTCACCGGGGTCGGCGCACCGTCATAGACATCCGGCACCCACATGTGGAACGGCACGGCACCAAACTTGAACGAGACGCCGATGACGACGAACACCAGCCCGAACACCAGCACGGTCTGGTCGGCCGAACCGGCAGCGATGACCTCGGCGACCTGCGGGAACGTCAGGTGCCCGGTCGCGCCGTAGACCATCGAGATACCGTACAGCAACATGCCCGACGCCAGCGCACCGAGGACGAAGTATTTCATCGCGGCCTCGGCACCCGCATTGGAGTCACGCTTGAACGCGACCAGTGCGTAAAGGCAGAGCGCAAGCAGTTCGAGGCCGAGGTAAACGGTCAGGAAACTGTTCGCCGAGATCATGACCATCATGCCGAGAACGGCAAACAGCCCCAGCACGAAATACTCACCGCGCAGCATATCCTGCGAGCGGAGATAGTCCTTGGCGTAGACGAAAGCGAACAACGACACCAGCAACAGGCCGGTCTTCAACACGTCCGACATCGGATCGCGCACGTAACTGCTACTGAACAGCACCTCCGGCGCGGCGCTGGACACCAGCTGCGTGAGAATGATCGTGAGGATCAGCGCGCCCACGGTCATGCCGTAAGTCACGAGCCTGGTCTTCTTGGTCAGGAACAGGTCGATGACGAGGATCAGGCAGGCCGCGGACAACAGGAAGATCTCTGGCAGCGCGGGTTGCATCGAGGCGAAGGTGTATTCCATTTGTGCTTACCGAAGACGTGAGCGGCTCAGAGTTTGGTCACAGCGATGTGCTTGACGAGGTTCTCGATCGAGACGTCCATGACCTCGATCAGCGGCGCCGGCCAGATCCCCAGGATCAGCACGGCGACGGCCAGCGATGTCAGTACGAATGCCTCGCGGCGATTGATGTCCTCGAGCGCGGCCACCTTGTCGGTCCTGACCTCGCCGTAGACCACGCGCTTGACCATCCACAGCGTGTAGGCTGCACCAACGATCAGCGTCGTGGCGGCCAGGAACGCGAACCAGAAATCGGCGCGGAAACTGGCCAGGATGACCATGAACTCGCCGACGAAACCGGACGTGCCCGGCAGGCCGGCATTGGCCATCGCGAAAAAGACCATGAACGCGGCAAACCAGGGCATGACGTTGACGACGCCGCCGTAATCGCCGATCTCGCGGCTGTGCAGTCGATCGTAGAGCACGCCGACGCAGAGGAACATGGCTGCCGAGATGAAGCCGTGCGACACCATCTGCACCATGCCGCCCTGCATGCCAAGCACCGCGCCGCCATCGACGTCGCTCCGCGACATGATGATGAAGGCGATGAAAAAGCCCAGCGTGACGAAGCCCATGTGCGCGATCGACGAGTACGCGATGAGTTTCTTCATGTCCTGCTGCACGAGGGCCACGAAACCGATGTAGACCACCGCGACCAACGACATCGTGATGATCAGCCAGTCGAGTTCGTTGCTGGCGTCCGGTGTGATCGGCAGGCTGAAACGCAGGAAACCGTAGCCACCGATCTTCAGCATGATGGCCGCCAGGATCACGGAACCGCCGGTGGGTGCCTCGACGTGCGCGTCGGGCAGCCAAGTGTGGACCGGCCACATCGGCACCTTGACGGCGAAGGCCAACAGGAAGGCCACGAAGATCAGCACCTGCTCGTTCAGATCGAGTTTCAGGTCGTGGAAGGCCAGGATGTCCATCGTCCCGGACTGGAAATACATGTAGATCAGCGCGACCAGCATGAACACCGAACCGAGGAAGGTGTACAGGAAGAACTTGATCGTCGCATAGACCCGGTTCGGCCCGCCCCAGACACCGATGATGATGAACATCGGGATCAGCATGGCCTCCCAGAAGACGTAGAACAGCATCGCGTCGAGTGCGGCAAATACGCCGACCATGACACCTTCCATCATCAGGAACGCTGCCATGTACTGCGAGGGCTTGTACTGGATGACTTCCCACCCGGCCACGATGACCAGGATCGTGATGAACGTCGTCAGCAGGATCAGCGGCATCGAAATGCCGTCGACACCCAGGTAGTAGTTGACGTCGAACAACGGGATCCATGGTGTCTTCTCGACGAACTGCATCTGCGCCGTGCCGGCGTCGAAACCGGCATACAGCGGGATACTGACGAGGAAGGTCAGCACGGCAAAGGTCAACGCCAGCCAACGGGACACGTTGGGCGCCTTGTCGCCGCTGCCGAGCACCAGGGCTCCACCGAGGATCGGCAGCCAGATGATCGTGCTGAGAATCGGCCAGTCTGCTGTCATTTACGTTATCTCTGTTTTCCGTTACTCATCGCCCGGGCGCACTCAGCCCCGGATGACGAACCAGGCAAGCAGCCCCAACAGGCCGATAATGATTGCCATCGCGTAGTGGTAAAGCATGCCGGTCTGCAGGTAACGCACGACCATCGAAAGCCTGCCGACCGAGTTTGCCGTCCCGTTGACGGCCACGCCGTCGATCAGGGTCCGGTCACCCACGTACCACAGAAACTTGCCGAGCACCTTGCTGCCACCAGCGAACACCGCCTGGTTGAAATCGTCGAAGCCGTACTTGCGATCGAGGATGTCGTGTACCCAGGCGAACCGGGTCTTCAGGCTCTGTGCGATCTCGGGCTTCTGCGTATAGATGAACCAGGCCGTGATCAACCCGCCCATGGCCAGCCAGAACGGCGGTGCCATCATGCCGTGAAGCATGAAGGCGTACGCACCGTGAAAATCGATCTGGCCGAGGGTGTCATGTGCCGCCGACACCGCCAGCACGCCATCGAAGAAATCCCCGAACAGCATCGGCCCGACCGTCAGGTAACCGATAACCACCGACGGAATTGCCAGCAGGATCAACGGCACCGTGACGACCCGTGGCGACTCGTGTGGCCGCGGCTCGTCGTGGACCGGGTGATGTTCCTGGGCTTCGGCATCGCCGTGCTCATCGTGCGCATCATGGTGCGGCTCGAAATGACGCGGCCCCTTGCCGTGGAAGACGAGGAAGTACATGCGGAAGCTGTACAGCGCCGTCACGAACACACCGACCAGCAGCAGGACGTAGGCGTACCCGGCGCCGACAATGCTGGAATGATGGACCGCCTCGATGATCGCGTCCTTCGAGAA
>JAGRGW010000547.1:380-2157 GCA_020445315.1 Gammaproteobacteria bacterium | reverse complement strand
GCTCAACTGGCGCAACTGGGCGGACGATCCCTACCATGGCATCGACACGGCAACACTAACGGAGCAAGAACGGGAAAAGCTGGGATACCAGGCGCTGCTCAGCGGCCTCAGTGTTAGCAGTGACCCGTTGAGCAGCACCCTGAACATCAGTTACCACGGCCGCATACCCAAGCAGACCGCGCGCACGGCCAATGCGTTCGCGAAGGCCTACGTCAAGGCGATCAAGACAGCGGCCAACAGCCCCGACACCGGTACGGCCGCGATCGAATCGATCCGGGTCGCCGATGCGCGCCAGGCGGTCGCCCTCGCACGAACGGCTCTCGACCAGTACCTGCAGGAACCACAAAACCAGGCACGCTTCGATCAGCTCGAAGCCGATCGGTCGCAGCTCCAGCTCGACCAGACGGCATTGAACACGGCCCGAAGCGAACTGCTGGAACTGGAATTCCGCCAGGGGCGCGCCCAACGCATAGACATCCGCTTCACCGACCCCGGCGAGATCGCCGCCATTTTCGAAAGCGACGCACTGGCCACACAGGGGCGCAGGCTCAAGGCCGCAAGAGACCGGGTCGAAAAGCTCGACCGGCGAATGACCTCCGAACACCCCGAAATGAAGGCCGCCATGCGGATGCGCGACCGGGAGCAGGAGAGGATGCAGGAACTGCTCGACAAGGACATCCAGGCGCTCGACGGCGCCGTCGCCGCAGCCAGGGAACGCGTGCGAACGTTGTCGGCCACGGCGGACGTGGTGTCAGCCTCGACCGGCCCGGTACAGACCGAGGATCGGCAACTGGCCCAGTTGCGCAAAGACCTCGAATGGGCAGAGCGACGCCTGGCCCTGCTGCTCGAAGCGGAACAACCGGTTTCGACGGCCAGTCCCGGCCGGAAACCGGCCACGACGCCGCAGCTGCCCGTCGTGACCATCACCGAAGAGGCTCTGCCGCCCAATACCCCGATCCGCCCCGACCGGCAGGCCATCGTGCTTACCGCCATCGGCCTGGGCATCGGCCTGGGCCTGCTGCTGGTGTTGATGCGCGGCGCAAGGGGCAGCAGCGAACGTCACCGTTACTGACGCGCGCATCACCGCGCGGCCCGGCGATGCCATTTTCAAGATTGACCCACTTCAGCCGACGAACTCACAGGCAATAGGATCATACCCGGATACGCTGGCACCGATACCACCGGTGCAGGAAGTACCAACGCTCATGTCTCACGGCGACTCATCAACATTGCTGGACTCCGCGGCCAACCTGCGATTCCTTTACGACGACCTGCCCATGAGTGACATCAACCTGAAACAGTCGCGCGCGCTGGTCGATGCCGCAATCCGAGAATCACTGCAAAGCGTGACCACGGGCGCCAGCCTGGTCTATCGCGTCAGGCTCGATCCGCTCAACGAACTCCTTGCCCTGTTCGGACTGTCGCGTCCGGGTCGTTACCACCTGGCCAAACTGGTACAGCAAATGCAAGACCTCGACCTGGCAGTCGGCGATCGCATGGCCGTGTTCCCCAGTTTTGACAGCGCACGGTTCTTTTTTCCGTACGACGACGATGCTTCGCACCGCTTCCTGATCCGAGAGATTCTCGCCCCACGCAGCTACTCGCTGACGTTTCCACTGCGGATCGTCATGCGTGTCTACTATCGCCTGGTTTCGCTGAAACGCAACGCACGGTTCATGTACCGCTGCGTCAGCCTGCGCGTGGACAGGCCATGAGCGCGCGTACCCGACAGCTGGTCACCCGGCTGGCCGATGCACTCGGGCAGCCACTCGACCCC
>JAGRGW010000547.1:0-307 GCA_020445315.1 Gammaproteobacteria bacterium | reverse complement strand
ACCGTCAAGATCGCTGGCAACGACGAAGGCCGCACCCAGTGCCAGAAAGAGTACGACAACCTCGGCCTGCTGCAGCAGTTACAGGTACCGGGTGTCATCTGTGCCCACCGACTGGGACAGTTCGACATCGATGGTGACGAGTGTTTCGTACAGTCGGCGATCACGTCGGCGCCCTGCTACGACATGCTCAAACCCAATACGCGACGCTACAGCGCGTCGGATTTCCACTGGATTACGCGCAAGCTGGTTGCAATCCACCAGCATACCGCTGGCCATGACCCGGAAAGCGACAGCTCCACCTGTTTTC
>JAGRGW010000134.1 GCA_020445315.1 Gammaproteobacteria bacterium | reverse complement strand
ATCGGCGGCGCGTACTGGATGCCGCCTTGGTTCCACAACGCGTTGAGACCACGCGAAATGCCCAGCGGGCTACCCTTGCCGACGTTGCGTTCGAACACCTCGCCGTAGTTGCCCACGTGCTTGACGATGTTGTAACCCCACTCGTCCGGCAGACCCATCCACTCGCCCTTGACCCCTTCGAGACCGAGCAGGCGGCGCACGTTCGGGTCGGTCGACTTTGCCTTCATCTCGTCGACATTGGCCGACGTGATGCCGAGTTCCTCGGCATTGACCATGGCGAACAGCATCCACTTGACGATGTTGAACCACTCGTCGTCACCCTGGCGCACGACCGGGCCCAGCGGTTCCTTCGAAATGACCTCCGGCAGCACCATGGCGCTGCCCGGGTCCTTGAGCTTGATGCGCAGCGCGTACAACTGCGACTGGTCGGACGTCAGCGCGTCGCAGCGGCCAGCCTCGAATGCCTTGATCGTCTGGTCCGAGGTGTCGAACGTGATCGGCGTGTATTCCATCTTGTTGGTGCGGAAGAAATCGGCCAGGTTGAGCTCGGTCGTGGTACCGGCCTGGATGCAGAACGATGCACCGTTCATTTCCATTGCACTGCTGACGCCGAGATCCTTCGTGACCAGGAAACCCTGCCCGTCGTAGTAGTTCACGCCGGTGAAGTTCAGGCCCAGCGACGTATCGCGGGTCAGGGTCCACGTCGTGTTGCGGGGCAGCATGTCGATCTCGCCGGACTGCAGCGCCGTGAAACGCTCTTTCGCCGTCAGCGGACTGTACTTGACCATGTCGGCGTTGCCGAAGATCGCCGCCGCGACCGCGCGGCACATGTCGACATCGATTCCGGTGAACTGGCCCCGCTCATCGGCACTCGAGAAACCGGGCAGCCCGGTGCTGACGCCGCACTGAACAAAACCTTTCTTCTTGACCGCGTCCAGTGTTGGGCCCGCGTGGGCGACGGCAGACAGCATCAACGATGCGCCGATTCCGATGATCAAACGTGAATTCATGGTGGGAGGTCTCCTCCGGATTGACAGGAACTTGTTATTTGCAAACAACGACCGTGCCAGGGTTCTGAGATCTGGGGCATATCGTTCTTCTGGTCGCTGCAGCGCCGAGTGTCGCGTCCCAGGCAGGCAGCGTCAAGGCAGGCTGTCCGGGTAGTTCCGATTCCAGGCGCACCTGCGGCCTCCCGATCGACGGCCCATGGCGAAATGCATCCAAGTGGTGCGATCACGGTCGCACCCGCGCCAAAACGGGGCCGGCGACGCAGGTGAAGCCGTTCAGCCACTGCCATCGATCAAGGCCTGCAGTCGCTGCTCGTCGATGACCTCGACCCCGAGTGCCTGCGCCCTGGCCAGCTTGGAGCCGGCCTCGGCACCCGCCAGCACGTAGTCGGTCTTGTTCGAAACGCTGCCGGTCACCTTGGCACCTAGCTCGGTGAGCTGCCGCTTGAAATCGTCGCGTGGTCGCGACAGCGTGCCGGTGATGACCACCGTCTTCCCCGTCAGCGGTGAGCGGGCATGTGCCTCGGGCTGCGCCATTGGCGGCCAGGTCACCCCGCTATCAAGCAGGCGCGCGATCACCTCGCGATTGTGCGACTGGCGGAAAAAGGTCACCAGTTTGCCGGCCAGCACGTCGCCGACGCCGTCGATCTTCAGGCGCGGCGAATTCGCCACCGCGGCGGGCCCGGCCTCGACCACCTCGCCGACCGTCTTGAACCGCTCGGCCAGCATCAGCGCGTGCACC
Organism: Gammaproteobacteria bacterium; assembly: GCA_020445315.1. Classification (GTDB taxonomy): domain Bacteria; phylum Pseudomonadota; class Gammaproteobacteria; order Chromatiales; family Chromatiaceae; genus Thiosocius. The sequence continues at coordinate 3,115 of JAGRGW010000134.1, read as the reverse complement.
GACGTAAACCACTTGAGTCCCTCGACCGCCGTCAATTGCTCGGTGCGCAGTTCCGGCCGGCCGAGCGCCGCCAGCGCATCGACCAGTTTCCCGGCCTGGCTCGGCTTGATCTCGACCAGGTCGACGAGGCGCAAAGCCATGACCGCGTCGAGTGATCTCAGCGTCCGCGCAACATTCTCGGCCATGGTCTCGCCGATCCCCAGAATGCCGAGCGCGAACAGGAAACGGGGCAGTGTCGTCTTGCGCGCGGCGGCCAGGGCCGCGACCAGGTTATCGGCCGATTTCGGCCCCATGCGCTCGAGTCCGGCCAGTGCGTCGGCCTGCAGGCCGAACAGTGCGGACGGATCGTCGACCATGCCGCGTTCGACCAGCTGATCGATCAGCTTGTCGCCCAGGCCCTCGATGTCCATCGCCTTGCGCGAGGCAAAGTGCTTGATCGCCTCGCGACGTTGCGCGGCGCAGAACAGGCCGCCCGAACAGCGCGCGACGGCCTCGCCCGCGGGCCTGACCACGTCCGAGCCGCACACAGGGCACTGCGACGGCAGCGCGACCTGCTGCGCGTCCGCCGGGCGGCGGTCGGTCAGTGCGCGCACCACCTCGGGAATCACGTCTCCGGCGCGACGGACAATGACGGTATCGCCGACCCTTATGTCCTTGCGCTCGATCTCGTCCATGTTGTGCAGCGTCGCGTTGCTGACGGTGACGCCGCCGACGAACACCGGCTGCAGGCGCGCCACCGGCGTCACCGCGCCGGTGCGACCGACCTGGAACTCGATCGCCTCGACGAGCGTCAGCTCCTCCTGCGCGGGAAACTTGCGCGCGATGGCCCAGCGCGGCGCGCGCGCCACGAAGCCGAGCGACTGCTGGTCGGCGATACTGTCGACCTTGAACACGACACCGTCGATGTCGTACGCCAGCCGATCGCGGCGCCGACCGATGTCGTCGAAGTAGCCGTTGCAGGCCGCCAGCCCCTGCAACACGCGCAGTTCGGGCGAAACCGGCAGACCCCAGTCACGCAGCACGGCCATGTTCTCGCCGTGAGTGGCGGCCATTTGACCGCCCTCGACGAGGCCGAGGCCGTAACAAAACATCGACAGCGGTCGGCTCGCCGTGATCTTCGGATCGAGTTGGCGCAGGCTGCCGGCCGCCGCATTGCGCGGGTTGGCAAAGGTCTTCTCGCCAGCCTCGCGCTGGCGCGCGTTCAGCGACTCGAAACCGGCACGCGGCATGAAGATCTCGCCGCGCACCTCGAGCACTGACGGCCAACCACTGCCGAGCAGGCGCAGCGGCACGGCACCGATGGTGCGGACGTTCTGTGTCACGTTCTCGCCGCGCGTGCCGTCGCCGCGGGTCGCCGCCTGCACCAGCACGCCGTCCTCGTAGCGCAGGCTGATGGCGAGGCCGTCGAGCTTGGGCTCGGCGGCGTAGACGACGTCGCCGTCGCGGGCCAGGCGTTCGCGAACGCGGCGATCGAAATCAACCAGTGCTTCACCACTGAGGGCATTGTCCAGCGACAACATCGGCAGCGCGTGCTCGACCTCGTCGAATTCCGCGAGTGGCGCACCGCCGACCCGTTGGGTCGGTGAACTCGGATCAACCAGTTGCGGGAACGCGCGCTCGATGTCCTGTAACTCCCGGTACAGGCGGTCGTACTCGCTATCCGGGATCTCCGGCTCGTCGAGCACGTAGTAGCGGTGGTTGTGGTATTCGAGCTGTTGACGCAGCTGCGCGGCGCGCTCAGCCGCAGACACCGCGTCGTTCAACGCCGGCTCCGTGCCAACCTGAGCCGGCGTCGGTGCTCGATGATCCGCTCGCGCGTGTGTTCCTGCATCTGCCGGGTCAGCTTGTTGTGACGCTCGTCCTGCAACTCGGCGCCGAGGTTGGCAGCCAGGTGGCGCGCCGTGTCCAGCATGTCTTGGTAGATCTCGACACCGTCCCGCACGCCGGGCAGCTGCGTGAACAACGACACCCCGGGGGTCGTGAAACCCTCCATCTCGTCGAATGGGAACACGCCGGGCTCGACCATGTTGGCGACGCTGAACAGCACGCCGCCGGCCGCCGGGTCTCGACGATGGTAAATCGACATTTCGCCGGCCTCGAGACCGGCGCCGGCGCACGCGCGTTGCAATGCCGCACCGCCAATCTGCGCCCCCGATCCGATGACGTTGACGACGACGATCAGGCGCTCGACGTCGACCGTATCGCCGGGATGGTGGCCGAGGTAATCGGAACGTCCCTCGGCCTCGAAGCTCAGATCCATCGAGAACTGGGGATCGCCAGCGGTCTCGGCGGTCAGCGACCAGCTGTCGAACGCCTCCGGCTCCGGATCGAGCGGGGCTTCCTCTCGCACGGGCCTGCCGCCGCTGGCCTTTTCCTTTGCCGCGGTGGCGCGCCGCTGCACCGGCGCCGGGTTATCCACGTCGATCCCCAGGTCCGACTCCAATTCCGGATCCGGGTCCGGCTGTGGCACCTCGGGGGATGCTTCCGCGCGCGGCAGGTCACCCGGCATGTGCCGACGCCTGCGCGGCCTGCGACGCGGCGGCGCATGCTTGTAGCGGTCCCACAGGTATATCCCCACCACCAGCAGCACGCCGAGCACGATGAGCACGAGTCTGACCAGATCCGGTTCCATGTTCGTCCCTTGTTGCCGTTGAGGCCGTGCGTCGCCGTGGCGTTAATACCCCGGTTCAGACCGCCGCAAGTGCCGCAGCCTCCTCGACATCGACCGACACCAGTCGCGACACGCCGGGCTCGTGCATCGTCACGCCACTGAGCTGGTGCGCGATTTCCATCGTGACCTTGTTGTGGGTAATGAAGATGAACTGCACGTGTTCCGACATCTCCGCCACCAGCGACGAATAGCGGCCGACGTTGGCGTCATCGAGCGGCGCGTCGACCTCGTCGAGCATGCAGAACGGCGCCGGATTCAGCCGGAAGATGGCGAACACCAGGGCCACCGCGGTCAGTGCCTTCTCGCCGCCGGACAGCAGGTGGATACTGCTGTTGCGCTTGCCGGGCGGCCGCGCCATTACCGTGACGCCGGTGTCCAGCAGGTCCTCGCCGGTCAGTTCGAGATAGGCGTGGCCGCCACCGAACAGCTTCGGAAACAGCTCCT
>JAGRGW010000546.1 GCA_020445315.1 Gammaproteobacteria bacterium | reverse complement strand
GAACGGGAAGAAATCTCCGAGTGCATTGATCGGGAAACCGCTGACCGGGTCGATTTCGTAGATTGCTGCCAGGCCTGTCGGATCGAAGGCCGAAACGAAATGACGTCCCTGGTCATCACCGCCGAGGGCGCCCGGGAAAACCGGGTTCAGCGGAAATGGCAGAGGGGCGATCGGTCCACCCAGGCCCAACTGGGCAACGACTGTACCGAGGTCGGTGACGGAGAACAGGAGGTTGGTCGGCGTGTCGAAAGACAGACCGCCACGACCAGTGACCGGCAACGCCAGCGTGGTGATCAGGCCGCCATCGGTCGGATTCAGCACGTGCACGCCGTCGAGCGTGTTGTCGGTGTAGAGCAGGGTGCCGTCTGCGCGGCCGGTCAGGCCCTGGACCGGATCCTGGGCGCTGTTCGAACCTGCCGGCAGCAGGCCGACGTTCTCGATCGCGCCGGTGACGGAGTCGATCCGGATCAGGTTGTCATTGCCGCCCTGGGTACCGTAAAGCCACGTAGCCTGCGTCGGCAGGGCGATGAATGCCAGGCCCGCGATCAGCGTGAGGCCAAGTTTCTTGAGGTGCATCTTTTTACTTCTCCGTGTGTGGGGCGCTTTGGGCGTAGTTACCCGCCCCTGCAAGCAAGACCAGTGCCAGAGAGTAATTTATCAATATAAACAGTGGGATAACGTCTACCGAGCCGGGCTGCTGTTGGCCTCAATGTAAACGTAGCTGACGGTCGACGGGATTTTTCCGACTCTGTCGCACCGGGCTGTCGTGACCTGCGGGCCAGGTTGGCATCACCGGTGGTTTCCGGCGCGCGCCGGTCACGGCATGTGCAGACAGCGCTGCAGCTCGCCTCGCCAGGTTGGCAACTCGATGCCGAAGGTTTCAACCAGCCGCGTGCAGTCCAGCCGCGAATTGGCCGGGCGCGTTGCCGGCGTGGGGTATGCGCTGGTGGGGATCGGCGTCAGCTCGCAATCGAGCTGCAGAAGGTCTCGAATCCCGCTGGCGAAACCGAACCAGGTGGTATGGCCGGTCGGAGCGAAATGGAAAACGCCGCCGGCGGCATCGGGGCCGGTACGCAGCGCAGGGTGCACGAGCAGCCCGGCGCTGGCCTCGGCAATGCTGCGACACCAGGTTGGTGCCCCGACCTGGTCGTCGACGATGCGCAGCCCGTCACGCTCGTGCATCAGGCGTTGCATCGTCAGCAGGAA
>JAGRGW010000133.1 GCA_020445315.1 Gammaproteobacteria bacterium | reverse complement strand
TCGCCACCTGGGTCTGCTGCAGCATGATCTCGGACACCCAGACACGATAGGGCACCGGGTCGATCTGCCACGGCAGGTCATGCCGGCCGTACGTCGCGAACCAGTCCAGGACCGCGCGCGAAAAGTCAGTGTTTACTTCTTCTGCAAGCCACATTGCCAGCAGATATCGAAACCCGCGTCGACCTCGGCACCGCAGTGTGTGCAGACCCAGGGGCCGGCCTTGGGCAGGCTGCCGCGGCTGGCCAGGAACCCGTCGAGCACCGTCTGCGCGAGGTCCAGGTCGTTGTTGTTGATCAGCCAGATCCACGGGAAATTGAATGCCGACAATTCACCCGCCGCGCCACTCAGATACTCGCCGAGCACCGTCGCTTCCACGTTGTGCGCGGCCAGCGCGTCGATCAGCTGGCGCGCCTCGAGACTGTCCTGGGCTTCGTAGAATTTCAACATGGTGGCGGTTTGACACGCGGCGACTGTCTGACAATCATGCGCGATCGCAATGGCGGGGCATAGCCCCAGTGCAATATAGGAAGTAACTGGTCATGAAAAAACCGACACAGGTCGTGTTTCTGGGTGTTCTGGCGATCCTGAGTATCGGTATCGGCCTGTGGGCCGGCATGCAGACGGGTTCCAACGACAAGGTCGAGGGATACCCGGACCTCGGCGGCGACTTCACCCTGCTGTCGGACAAGGGACCGGTCAGCCTGCAGGACCTGCGCGGCAAGGTGGTACCGATCTACTTCGGTTTCACCCACTGCCCGGACGTCTGCATCACGTCGTTGAGCGCAATCGCCGCGGGCCTCAAGCAGCTCGACGACAGCGAGCGCGCGCAGATTCAGCCGTTGTTCATCAGCATTGATCCGGAGCGCGACGACCCGGCGAGGGTCGGCGAGTATGCACGCTATTTCCACCCAAGCATGATCGGCCTGAGCGGCTCGCTGGAAGAGGTGACCAAGGTGGCGAAGGCCCACTTCGTCATTTTCGAGAAAGTGCCGCTCGACAATTCCGACATGGGCTACACCATGGACCACTCGTCGATTGTCTACGTCGTCGGCAAGGACGGCGTCATCAAGACGCTGATCCATCACGGCGAGTCGCCGGACAACATCGCCAAGGCCCTGCGCGACGCACTGGCGGGCTGACCGTCGCCGCGGTCAGATCCCCATGATCCACTTGATGACGGATTTGGCGATGAAGCCGAGCATGCCAAACGCCAGCACGAAGAACAGAACGAAAGCGCCGAACTTGCCGGCGTTGGACTTCTTCGCCAGGTCCCAGATGATGAACAGCATGAAGCCGATCATCATGGCCAGGCCCCAGGTCATGCCGAACGACGAGATCTGCTCCTCGGTGAGACCGAACATGCCTCACTCCACCGGCTGACGCGGCGGTAGCCGGCTGACGTCGACGATATCCCTGTAGACATACCACGACGCGTGCCCCAGGACCGGGTAGAGCACGACGAAGCCGAGCATGAAGGTGGCGATGGAAAACGCGGTCGCGAGCAGGATCAACAGTGCCCACAGCGTCATCGGCAAGGGGTTCTCGGCCACGGCCCGCACGCTGGTGGCCAATGCCAGCGGGGTGTTGACGTCACGGTCGACGAGCAGGGGCACGGAGACGACAGTCACCGCGAAGGTCACCGCCGCCACCAGTCCGGCCAGAATGGTCCACAGCAGGAAGATGCCGTCGTGCTGCAACAGCACGTAACGGAGGAAATCCAGCGGTCGCTCGATATCCGTGCTGACGAAATAGTGAAACAGCGACATCGAGAACAACACCCAGGTCGTCGCCGCCAGCACCAGCAACAGGCCAAAGCGGTACAGGCATCGCGTGCCGCGACGCCAGGCCTCGTATACATGCCGGGTGTCCGGCTTGACACCCTGCTCGAGTTGGCGGCTCAGCGCGTACAGACCGGTGGCCAGGATCGGGCCGACGACGAGGAAGCCCGACACGGCGCCGGGCAGCAGCGGCCAGAAAAACAGTGTCATCTCGACGATCACGACGCTGACGGCGGTGACGATCAGGCCATGCATCAGGCTGGGCCAGCCGGATGCGCGCAGATCGTGCCAGCCCAGCTGCAGCCAGCGCACGACGGCGTCCAGCCCGACCTCGCGGATCGGCGGTGCTACGAAACGTCGCGGGGATGGCTGCGGTTCTGCGGGGTTTGATTGCATGGGCTGTATTCGCCTGGAAAGACACCGCCGTGATTACAAGGTCCTGCGGCCAAGTACCACATGCATCGAACACGACTGGCCGGTCGGGTCTACTCGGCTGAAAACCGGGAATGGAGCGGGTGAAGGGAATCGAACCCTCACTAGAAGCTTGGGAAGCTCCTGTTCTACCATTGAACTACACCCGCATTGCACTGTGCCCGCCGGACCCCGCAAGCGTTCGGCCGCGCAGCCACCTGCCGATTCTAATGACAGCGGCAACCCCGGAACAAGCCCGGCGACCGCCCCGCTCAGTCATCCGGCCTGCCGAGCACGTCGGCCAGCGGAACGGGGCAGCCCACCCAGTACCCCTGCGCGTAGTCACAGCCGATATCGACGATGGCGTCGTGGATCTCGCGACTCTGCACGTACTCCGCGATCGTCTTTCGGCCCATCAGCCGGCCGACGCCCTCGATCGTGCGCACGAATGCCAGGCTGACCGGGTCGCTCGCGATGTCGCGTACCAGTTCACCGTCGATCTTCAGGTAGTCGACCGGCAGGTCGCGCAGGTACAGGAACGAGGAATGACCGCTGCCGAAGTCGTCCAGCGCGAATTCACACCCGATCTCGCGCAAACGCCCGATGAATTCCTTCGCCGCGACGATATCGGAGATCGCCGCGGTCTCGGTGATCTCGAAACAGATACAGCCGGGCGACAGGCCGGATTCGTCGAGTTGGTCGATGATGAAATCGAGCAGGCGATGATCGTCGATCGAATGACCTGACAGGTTCAGCGTGAAGCGATGGTCGGGATCGTGCGCAAAGCGCGAAGCGGCAATCATCGCAAACGCCTGCCTGACGACCCAGCGGTCGAGCCTGACCGACAGGCCGTAGCGCTCGGCGACCGGCAGAAAGGCATCGGCGCCGACCAGGTCGCCGTTTGCGTCGGCCAGGCGCAGCAGGATCTCGTGCATGTGCCCCGGGTGGATTGCGTGGCCCCCGGCGGGCACCGGCGTGATGAGCTGCGCGTACAACAGCAGCTCGTCGTCCTTCAGCGCCTGCGTCAACCGGTTCAGCAGGCGGCCGTCACGGCGCGACCCGCGCGGCCTCGGCATCTTCTCGGTATAGGCCTGTGCCATGCCGCCGCCGTGCATTTGCGCTGCCCGACAGGCCTGGACGGCGTGGCGCAGGGCGGCGATACCGGCACCGGGCCCCTCGTGCACCCGGGCCACGCCGACGCTGATACTGACGTCGTAACGCTGCCCCGACAGCGACAGGCGCAGCCCGTCGACCTGGCGCGCCAGCGAGCGTGCCGTGGCGAGCGCCTGCTCCAGCGTGCGGCGTTCGACGACGAGCGCGAACTCGTCGATGCCGAGCCGGCCCCGCAGCGGCTCGCTACCGAATTCGTGGCGCAGCAGCTCGGCCAGCATGCGGACGACGCGCTCAGCAACCAGGTCGCCACCATATTCGCGAATCAGGCGAAAGCGGTCGATGTCGACGTGCAGCACGAACCTCGCCCGTGACAGGTCGGGCACCTGGCTTGCCAGCTCCACCACCTGCGCCTCGAACGAAACCCGGTTGTCGAACCCGGTCAGGACATCCATGCCGGCCACGCCGTGGCGTCCCTGAGCGCTGGGCAGTGTCTGCCCGGGGCGGCGACCGGTCGCAAACGCATCCTCCGCCTCGGCCCCGGCGGCTCCGAACGGCGCTTGCGTATCGCCTATCGCCATCGCGACCACTCCCGCCATCATCGTCAACAGGTTCTCGTGCCACGGCAGCAGCGTGTCCGGCTCGGGATGCCAGACGACGATACCGCCGAGCACCTGGTCCCCCCTCACCACCGGCACACCGAGCAGGCAACCCCGCCAGTCGTCCGAGCGCAGGTGCAGCTTGGGTTCGATGAAGACGAAGCCGTCGTCGATGATCAGCGGAAACACCTCGGCAGTCAGCAGGCCGCCCAGCAGCGCCGGCATGCACGCCGAGCCGCGGTCGCCGTGGGACTGCGCGTAGGGCGTGCCGGGACTGGCCGGCAGGTAGACCTCGCAGGCGGCGAAATCCTGGTGCTGGATCAACGCGTCGACCACCACGGTGACCATCTGCGCCACGCTGGCATAACCGTCGGCCCGGATCAGCTTACGCAGCGCGGCGAGGGAATCGGCCAACGCCAGCGCCGACCCGGTCGCAGTATCGCGCCTGTCTTCCGTGTTCATCGACCGCCCCCCACGAACGCCGCCGCCAACGACCGGACTTCGCCGACGCGGGAGCGCCACAGTTCGATCAGCTGCGGCCAGGCGGCGAAGTCGAGTCCGAGCCGGCCGAAGTGGGTCTCGATGTCGGAATCGCCCTCGAGCCCGTCGTGCAAGGCCAGGCGGCTGCGGATCTCCTCACCCAGCAAGACCAGGGCGACTGTCGCGCCCTTGCGGCCCGTGTGCTCGTCCCGGCTCAAAGGCCCCATGGCCACCGCCAGGTTGGCAGGCAGGTTCCAGGCCGTGGCCAGTTCGGCCCCGGCCATCGCGTGGTCCAGGCCGAGCAGACGCGATTCCAGTTCGTACAGCTTCGCCAGCGGCTGGCTTTCGGCCTCGGCCAATACCGCGTCCATCGCATCGGGCGCCAGGTGCACCAACGCCAGCAGGCCAAGATCGCGCAGCAGGCCGGCCAGGTAGGCCTCGGACAGCGTGGGTCCGTCTGCCGGCGGCAGGCGCGCGGCCAGCAATTGCAGCAGCAGGGCGAGTTCCATGGAACCGGTCCAGAAGCCGACAGGGTCGAAACGTGTGCTGCCGCGACAGTCGAACGGCTGGCTCAGAACGAAAGAGATGCCGAGATCGCGCACCAGGTTGAGCCCGAGGACCCGGATGATCGCGTCGGGCACATCACGCACCGGGGTGGCCGTCGCGAAAAAAGCGGAGTTGGCCACGCCGACGATACGGGCGGCCAGGGCCGGCGTCTGCTCGACCAGTTCCGCCAGGCGCAGCATGTCCAGGTAGGGATCGGACAGCAGTCGCAGCAGCTCCTGCGACGCGCGCGGCAGCGGCGGCAGGCTGACCAGCCCGCGCACCTGCCGGCGCGTCGCTTCAGCCATCGACCGGCGCATCTGGGAATCGGATTCTTTTTCGTTCTCGGCCACGCGGGGTCTCCTTTTCGAGATCTGCTCATGGGTCGAGTACGGTTATCGTCATGCCGGCGGTTTCGCGCCTGAGTGAAAGATGAACTTTCCCTGATCTTTTCCTCAAGCTACTATCTCCATTCAAAACAATAACTTGATAAGATGCCGACAGACCCCGAACAACTCGCCTCCATCCGCATTGGCGACTGGATCCTGCTGCCGGATCTGAACCTCATCCGGCACGTGGAACGGTCGGCCGAGGTCCGGCTCGAACCGCGCCATGCCGATCTGCTGAGTCATTTCGCCGCACACGCCGGCGAGGTCCTCAGCGCCGACGACATCATCGAACACGTCTGGAACCGGCAGGTGGTGACCGACCAGTCGGTCTACCAGGCGATCGCCAAGCTGCGGCGCGCAGTCGGTGACAATGCCAACGCACCGAGTTACATCGAGACCGTTCCCAAGCGCGGCTACCGCCTGATCGCTGCCGTCACCGCTGCGACGGACGGCACCGACCGGGCCACGCCACCGCCGGTGACGACCGACGGCAGCGCAGCGCCCCCGCGGCGCCACCGGCTCGGCATGGCGCTGGTTGCCCTTGCCCTGGTCGCAGTGCTGGCTGCCGTCTTGCAGCAGCAGCCCGTCGATGCGCCGCAGTCGTACCGGACCATCGTCGTGATGCCGTTCACGATGCTGTCGCCGGAGCAGGACTACCGCTTCATCGCCGACGGGTTTGCCATCGAGCTGGCGCACGCGCTGGGCCGCTTACCGTCGACGCGGGTGATCGGCCCGACCTCGAGCCAGCTGGCGCAACGGCTCGGACAGGACACAAGGGAGATCGGTAACCACGTCGATGCCGACGTCGTCGTCACCGGCAACGTGAGGCGGTCGGACCAGGACCTGCGGATCGTCAGCACGCTGACAGACGCCAGAACCGGCTACCAGCTCTGGAGCGAAGTCTTCGATCGCAGCGACAACGACATCCTGGCGACCCAGCACGAGGTGGCCGACACCATTGCGGCGGCGTTGAACCACACCGTCGGCGATGACGCGGACACGCCGCTGCCCGACATGCCCCGGCTCGCCAAGCGGGCGCACGACGAGTACCTGCTGGGTCGCTACTACCGCACCCTGCGCACCCAGCCCGACCTCGAACGCTCGGTTCGCTACTTCGAGCGCGCCCTGGCCCTCGAACCCGGGTACCTGCCGGCACAGCGCGGCCTCGCCGCCGCGTACCTGATGTTGTCGTTCTACGGCGACCTGCCACTGGCGGATGCCCTCGAACTGGCGGGAAAACACCTGGAGCGGGCCTTCGCGACCGCCCCCGAGGACGCCGAGGTATTGGCCCTGGTCGGGCTGTCACACTACCTGCAGGGCAGTTACGGCCTGGGCGAGGACTTCCTGCTGCGCGCCGTGGCGACGCACCCGAACCTGGCCGAGGCCTGGATGTGGCTGGGCCTGACCCGTCAGCAGCAGGGCCGGCTGCACGAGGCGCTGCCGGCGTTCGAGCATGCCAGCCAACTCGAGCCCCTGCTGGTCACCAGCCTGGTCAACTACGCCAACGCCCTCAGCTGGAGCGGCGAGCCCGGCCGGGGACTGGCGCTCCTGCGGCAACTGGCGGCCAAGGCCAACGAGGCATTCGAAAATCGCGACCAGTTGTTCCGTACGCTGAGCTCGATCGCGCGCGAGACCGGTGACCTGCTGGCGGCCGACCGGTGGGCCGACCGCGCCATCGCCGCTGCGCCGGGGTCACCGCTGTCACTGGCAAACAAGGCCGTGGTCAGCGCGCTGCTCGGTGACACTGCCAGTGCCACTCAGCATGCGACGCGGGCGCGCGGCAACTCGGCGCCCGGGCGTGCGACGATGGATTACCTGGCCCGGGTCGATATCGCCGCGCCGGGCATTCTCGACAGCATCCTGCCCCGGGACAATCCCGGCCAATTGCAGCAACGACCCGGCACGCCCGAGATCGAGTGGCGCCTGGCCAACCTCTACGCCGGCATGCGGAGCTATTTCGACGGAGACCTCGCGACGGCGATCGAGGCCCTGGGCAAGTCGATGGCAGGACGCAACTACCCGGTCAGGCGGGCGGACGAGGACGTGTTCGTCTGCGGCGCGCTGGTCGACGCCCTGCAGCGCAGTGGCGCGCAAGCGCGTGCCGCGAAGGAGTTGGCCGATTGCCGCGAAGACCTCGCCGACGCCGAGCAACAGGGCTGGAACAGCCTGTCA
>JAGRGW010000545.1 GCA_020445315.1 Gammaproteobacteria bacterium | reverse complement strand
AGGGCCGCTGGCAGGCGCTGCATCATCCTTTCACGGCACCGAAGGCCGACCACGTGGACAGGCTGCAGAGCGCACCGGGCGAATGCCTGTCGCGCGCCTACGACATGGTCATCAACGGCACCGAGGTCGGCGGTGGTTCGATCCGTATCCACCAGCAGGACGTGCAGCAGCAGGTGTTCCACCTGCTCGGCATCGACGAGCAGGAGGCCGAGGAGAAATTCGGCTTCCTGCTGACCGCGCTGAAGTACGGTTGCCCGCCGCACGGTGGCCTGGCGTTCGGGCTCGATCGCCTGATCATGCTGATCAGCGGTGCGAGTTCGATCCGCGACGTCATGGCCTTTCCGAAGACGCAGAGCGCCAGCTGCCTGCTTACCCAGGCGCCGTCGGCGGTGGCGCAGGGGCAACTGCGCGAGCTGCACCTGCGGGTGCGCATGCCGCAGTCAGAACAGAAAACGGACGAATCCTGACCGGCCCGTCGGTCTCTTCTGTCGTCGCGTCGCCGTCGTGACCGGGCAGCACAGGACATGACGCAGGCGGACACGCCGGACGCGGCTGCGTCGAGGCCGTGGAAGCGGCCACAGTCCGTGCTGGTGCTGATCTGTACGCGCGGTGGCGACGTGCTGCTGCTGGAGCGCACCCGGCCACACGGGTTCTGGCAGTCGGTGACCGGCTCGCTGCAATGGGGCGAGACCGCGAAGTCGGCGGCCTGCCGCGAGCTGTTCGAGGAGACCGGGCTGCGCGCCGGCGCACACCTGCGCGACCTGCACCGCGGTGAGCGTTTCCCTATCGTGCCGCCGTGGCGCGAACGCTACGCGCCGGGCGTGCGCTGCAACCGCGAGCACTGGTTCGTGTTCGAGCTCGGCGGTCGCCGGACAATCCGCCTCGACCCTGCCGAGCACCGCCAGTATCGCTGGCTGCCCGCCGCGGTGGCCGCGCGACGTGCCACCTCGTGGACCAATCGAAAGCTGATCCGCCAGTGGATCGCCGGGCAGGCGAGGCGGTGACGGCACGGGTCAGCACATCAGGCTGACCCGTATGAAATCCCCGTCGCGGCTGGTCGTGGCGCCAAGCGCACGGCACAGCGCCAGCATCCGGGTATTGCTCGGCAGCACGTTGCCGACCAGCGTTTTGATCCCGTTGCGCCGTGCCTCGCCGATGAGGTGCCGCATCAGCGCGCGACCGACCCCCTGGCCCTGGCAGCGATCGATGACCGTGACTGCGAACTCGGCGCAGTCGGGGTCGTTGTCGAGGCGGACATAACGGGCGATCCCGATGCCGCGGACCTTTCGCCGGTCGGGTATGACCGCGCAGCAGGCGACCCGGCTGCTGCCGTCGACGTCGGTCAGGTAGTCGAGCTGGGCCTCGGTCAGGCTGGCCGACCCGCTGGCGAAGCGCTGCCAGCGCGACTGCGGCGACAGCAGGGCGAAGGCCTCGAGCATGGCCTGTTTCCACTGTTCGCGGTTGACGTGCAGCCCGGGTTCCGTGCAGTCGTAGACCCGGTACGGGGTACCGTCGTCGAGATACCGGGTGCAGTTACTCGGTGCCATCCGGGTGCGTTCCGCTGATCGTCAATGCAGGGACAAGCATACGTCGTAACGGGTTCGAGCTGTCGAAAACGCTGCCGTCGCCGGAGGGCGGGGACAGCGGTTATTCGGCGCCTGGCACTGTCGCATGCGAGATCGATATTGCCGCTCCGGCGGGGCGTCGGGTAGCATGGCGGGGCGCAAGGATGGCGCGAACGGGTCGCCGTGATCGTCGCGGCGATGAACCGGCCCGCCTGGGCCGACTGACAAGGGAACATGTCATGACCAACCCCGAATCCAACCGGATTATTCAAACCGCCGGCCTTTTCAACGGTGTCCTGCACAAGCTGCTGGCGATGCCGCAGGGTGTGCACGCGGAAACCCTGGTCGCGTCATCGGCACGCATGGCCGGCACGCTGCTCGTGCGCGGATGGGCCGACGAGAACGCCGAGCCGGGC
>JAGRGW010000132.1 GCA_020445315.1 Gammaproteobacteria bacterium | reverse complement strand
CCATACCACCACTGCACCATCGCATCCTGCACGCCGGCATAGAGGCTGTACGACGTGGTATTGAACAGGCCCACCGGTACCGACAGGTTACGGAAGATGTGCAGGATCGCGGTCGCCAGTATGAACGCGAGGTAGAACCAGTTGGCCACGTAGATGTGCGGCTGCGACCGGCGCGCGAGCGTCATGACGAAGACCAGGAAATAGAACACCCAGGTGACGGTGATCAGCAGGTCGACGTACCAGGGGAACTCGGCGTACTCCTTGCCCTCGGTGATACCGTTCATGTAGCCGATGACACCGACCAGGACCGACAGCTGCCAGCCCCAGAACGTCAGGTTGGCCATCCAGTCACTGGCCAGGCGCGCCTGGCTGGTCCGCTGCACGACGTAGTAGGACGTCGCGAACAGCGCACTGCCGCCAAAACCGAAGATGACCAGCGTCGTGTGCACCGGGCGCAGGCGACCGAAGGTAATCTCCGCGATGTCGAAGTTCAGGAATGGGAACGCCAATTCGGCCGCGATGTAAACACCGGCCGACATGCCCAGCAGCCCCCAGACGAGCGCCATGACGGCGAACCTCTTGACGATGTCATAGTTGTACTGCGAGTCCGCAGCCACGGCGTTGTGCGCCATCATTAACCCCCATCCCAACCCCGGGTACCGGAGCCGCAAAAAAGCCAAGCTTCGGCCTGGCCCCGTTTCTGTCGATGCGATGTGTCTGCGACGACCGGTTGAGCGCCGCTTCCCACGATCTGTTCAAGACCGCGTGTTGCGCCCGCTGGTCCGGGCGTTCGTACTGCCGGGTACACCGGCCACGACCTGCACCGGTGATACGCGATTCCCCTGCTACGCCTGGCCGGACAATCCCGGCGGGCAAATAACATGACGATCGAGCGCGCGGATCATAATTGAATAAAGTATATTATTCAATTCTTATCATCCCGCAAAGCAGGAGCAACACTGCACAAGGCTAGCTTATTAAGAGCCATCCTTCCTTTATGAAGCCCAATACAGAGGGTCGGGTCGAATTGCAGTTGGGGGGCTGCGTTCGAACAAATACTGGACAGGCAGGAAACGCGGCGACCGCCAGGCGCGGCAGTGACACCAACAGAGGCTGCGGCCGGGGAGTGGCCGCAGCGACGAGACTCAGTCGATCAGTGCGATCAGCATCGGTACGTAGTGATCGACCAGCAGCAGTGCAAACAGCGCCATCAGGTAAACGATCGAGTAGCCGAACGTCCGCATCGGCATGCGGTCGTCATCGTTGCGGTACAGGCGCACCGCGTAGTAGAGGAAGCCGAGGCCGAGCACCAGCGCCCCACCCAGGTACAGCCCTCCGCTCATACCGTAGCCGTATGGCAGCAGCGTAACGACCAGCAGCAACACCGTGTACAGCAGAATCTGCAGCCGGGTGAAATCGCTGCCGTGCGTTACCGGCAGCATCGGCATGTCAACCTTGCGGTATTCCTCTTCGCGATGGATCGCCAGCGCCCAGAAATGCGGCGGCGTCCAGGTGAAGATGATCAGGAATAGCAGCAGTGCCCCCGGGTCGACCGAACCGGTGACCGCGACCCAGCCGAGAACCGGCGGTGCTGCGCCGGCAGCGCCGCCAATGACGATGTTCTGCGGCGTCGCCCGCTTCAGGTACATCGTGTAGACGACGGCATAGCCAATCAGCGACAGGAAGGTCAGCAGCGCCGTCAGCGGGTTCACCAGCACGGCCAGCATCAGCATGGCCATCGTGCCGATTGTCAACGCAAATACCAGCGCATCGCGGGAACTGACGGCGCCCTGTGGCAGTGGCCGCTTGCTGGTACGACCCATGATCGCGTCGATCTTGCGGTCGACGACGTGATTGATCGCCGCCGCCGAGGCCGCCGCCAGCCCGATCCCGACGGTGCCGAACACCAGCACGTCCAACGGCACCATGCCCGGGGCGGCCAGCAGCATGCCGACCACGGCGGTAAAGACGATCAGCGCAACGACGTTGGGCTTGCACAGTTCGAGGTAGTCGCGCCAGGAGGCGCGCATGGGGTTCAGGATCGTGGTGGCCATAAGCGGAAATTCAGGTAAACAAGGGAAATCAACAGCAGCGCGGCGACACCATTATGCGCCGTCGCCACCCCCAGTGGCAGTTGCAGAAGCACGTTGGCGATGCCGAGCGAGAACTGCGTCAGCAAGAGACCGCCTACCAGCAGCGCGGCGCCGGCGAGTGCCCGGTCGTGGCGCAGTATCCGGATCACCAGCCACCCCAGGAACAGCAAGGTGACCACGGCGCCGACCCGGTGGGTCACGTGGATGGCCGTGCGTGCCGGGTTGTCGAGAACGCCGTACTCGTAATTCACGCCGAGCCCGCGCCACATGACGAAGGCCTCGCCAAAATCCATTTCCGGGAGCCAGCGCCCCTGGCAGGTCGGGAAATCACCGCACGACAGCGCGGCGTAGTTGGTGCTCGTCCAGCCGCCGAGCGCGATCTGCAACACCAGGATCAGTAACCCGGCCGCGGCCATGCCGCGCCAGCGGGGGCTTACGGTCAACGGGCGTCGAGGCGCCGTACGCAGGGCCAGCAGGACGAGGAAGCTGAAGGTCGCGAACCCACCGAGCAGGTGTGCCATGACGACGACCGGCTTCAGCAGCAGCGTCACCGTCCACATGCCGAGCGCGGCCTGGAAAACGACCAGCGCCAGCAGGAACAGCGGCAGCAGCAGTGGCTGTCTGGGATCGCGGGCCCGTCGACGCCACGACCAGATCGCGATAGCCAGAATGAACAGGCCGAGCGTACCGGCAAAGTAGCGATGGATCATCTCCATCCAGCCCTTCTCCGGTTCCAGCGCACGCTGTTCCAGGTAATGCTTTTCGACGACGTGCTCCTCCGACGCGGGCACGACGAGGTGGCCGTAACAGCCGGGCCAGTCGGGGCAGCCGAGGCCTGCGTCGGACAGGCGCGTGTAAGCGCCCAGCACGATCACGACGAAGGCGAGCAGGCAGGTCAGTTGGATGAAACGGTGATACATGACGAAATCAGCCGATCTGCGAGATCTTCAGCAGTTTCTGCAGGTCTTTCATCATGCCCTTGGTCGGCGTCGACAGGTCGTAGAACATCATCAGGTTGCCAAGTGGGTCGAGCAGGAAATACTGCGCACCGTTACCGCTGTAGCCGGCACCGCGGAACTGGTCGGCGAAACGCTGGTCCGCCCCCGCCTGAACTACCCAGTGCAGGTCACTGTGTTCGGCGTCGAGCTGCCGCACGAACCCGGTGTCCGGCGCATTACCAAGCACCAGCAGCCGCTGCACGCGGCGGACATCCTTATTCATCGCCATGCGCACCTGGCGAGTCAGGTAAAGCTGCTGTTCGCAACGATCATCGCAACCCTGCGGCGCGAATACGACATAGGTCCAGCGCCCGCGCAGGCCCGCTGCGTCAAACGCTTTGCCGTCGGCGACCTCGAGACCATCCACCCGCACCGGCCGCGCCGGCGAGACCAGTGTCCCGGCGTTGGTCGTATCCGACACGCCGTGATCACCGAGGTACTGCCACGTGATCCAGGCCCCGACCGGGGGGATCAGGAACAAGCCGAAAATCAGCAGAAGCTGCACCCGGCTGCGTCGTTGCGCCTGTGCATCAGACACGGACATGCTTCTCTCCGTTGTCGTCGTCGCGACGGATATTGACACCGACGAAAATGATGACCAGCGCGACGGCCAGCCCGAACCACTGCACGGCGTAACCCAGGTGCTTCTCAGGCCCCATCTCGGGGACCGGCGACCAGTCGTACTGCAGCGAGCCGGGCCGATTCTCGTCGAGCACCAGCGCGTAAGGCAGCAGGTCGATGCCCCTGGCTGCCGACAATGCAGCGATATCCAGTGACAGTACGGCGACCCGGTCCTCGACGCTGTGCAGCGGTGGCTCGCCGAGCACCAGCCCCACGGAAGCCGGCGAATCGAGGTGACCGCTCAGTTCGACGTCACCCTCGGGTACGGGCAGCCGCGGCAGGTACTCGCGCGTTTCGCCAACGGCGACCCACCCGCGATTGACCAACAGGGTTGGCCGTTCGCCACCCTGCGCCACAAACGGCGTGAATACGTGGTAACCCGGCTGGCCGCGAAACACCCGATTGTCCAGCAGCCACTGCTGGCTCGCGTCGTAGCGCCCTCTGACCATCGCCGGTCGGTAGCGGTCAGCCGTATCCAGCCCGATCGTCAGCGACAGATCGAGCGGGGGGCTGACCTCGCCGGCCGCGCGTTGTTCGACCAGCGACTGCTTGACGCCCGCGCGGTCCAGTTGCCACAAGCCGAGACCGAGCAGCAGGGGCAACAGCAACAGGAACGCGACGGTAGGCCACAACGCGGGGCGGAAGCGCAAACGACCAAACTGTAGACCGGTAAAACTCATTGAATCGCGGCTGTTATACTGCCCCATTGCAGTTAACTGGAAATGGGCGCGTGTGGATCAAGATCATCGTCGTACTGGCCTTTTTGGGCATCGTCGTCAGCCTGGCTTCGGGGCTCTATTTTCTGGTCAACGACAAGGGTGATTCACGCCGCACGCTGCGCGCACTGACCTGGCGCGTCGGCCTTTCCGTCGGCCTGTTCCTGTTCATCATGATCCTGGTCGGCCTGGATATCATCCAGCCGCACGGTGTCTATCCGGCGATCCCCGCCCGCTGAACAACGGGCGTCCTGCGAAAATCTTCCAGCTTATGCGACGCTTCGGTCAGCACGCACCCGGGTGCCAGTAACGGCATCCCGGGTGCGGTTTCGGTCAGAGTACGTAGACGAAGATAAACAGGCCCAGCCAGACCACGTCGACGAAGTGCCAGTACCAGGCCACGCCTTCGAACGCGAAGTGTTTCTCCGGCGTGAAGTGTCCCTTGGCGGCGCGCAGCGTCATGACGATCAGCATGATGGTACCGATCGTCACGTGCATGCCGTGGAAACCGGTCAGCATGAAGAACGTCGAGCCGTAGATGCCCGAACCCAGCGTCAGGTTCAGATCCTGGTAGGCGTGGATGTACTCGTAGGCCTGGAACCCGAGGAAGATCGCGCCCAGGGCCACGGTCGCGGCCAGCCACAGCACGGTCTTGCCCTGGTCGCGGGCCTTGAGCGCATGGTGCGACAAGGTGATCGTGACACCTGACGTCAACAGCAGCAGCGTGTTGATCGCGGGGATACCCCAGGCGCCCATGGTCTGGAATTCACCGCCGACGTTGCCCGGACCATTGGTGGGCCAGTTCTCGCCGAACGTCGACCAGAGTACCTGGTGGGTCGAAAAATCCTCGCCGAGCAGCCACGGCACCGACAGCACGCGTGCGTAGAACAGGGCCCCAAAAAAGGCCGCGAAGAACATGACCTCGGAGAAGATGAACCACATCATCCCCTGGCGAAACGAGCGGTCGACCTGCTCGTTGTACATGCCCTTCAGGCTCTCGTTGACGACGGTGCCGAACCAGCCGAACATCATGAACGCGATCATCGCGATGCCAATGAACAGGATCATCTGCCCGGAGGCATTGCCATTGAACCAGTTGGCCGCGCCGACGACACCGACCGTCATCGCGACACTGGCGACGATCGGCCAGTGACTGCCATGCGGCACGTAGTAATGGTCACCCGTATGTGCCATCTCTCCCCCTCAATTCTCAGTTTGTAAAATCAATCAACTCGTTACGCGGACCGCCGACAGTGTTGGCAGCGGTCCTCAATTCATTGCCACCCGGTCGGGTTGCGCCGTTTCCGTCACGTCGAACACCGTGTAGGCCAGCGTCAGCGTCTTCACGCCCTTTGGCATGTTCGGGTCGACGATAAAGCGCAGCGGCATGTCCTTCCGCTCGCCAGCCGCCAGCGGCTGGTTGTTGAAACAGAAGCACTCGGTCTTGTTGAAGTACCGGCTCGCCTTGGTCGGCGCGACGCTCGGCACCGCCTGCCCGACCATGTCTTTCGCGGTCGGGTTGTATGCGGTGTAAGACGTCTCGTAGACCTTGCCCGGATGCACCTGCATCGTGTGCTGGACGGGGCCGAACTCCCACGGCATACCGAGGTTGTTGCTGGCGACGAACTGCACCGTGATCAGGCGCGAGGTATCGACCTCGTAGCGCGCCGCCACCGTGGCTTCGTCGACCTGGCCGGTCTTGCCGTTCAGCCCGGTGATCTCGCAGAACACATCGTAGAGCGGCACCAGCAGGTAGCCGAAGCCGAACATGGCTACGGCAACGACGGCTATGCGTACGAACGAACGACGGTTCTCGACGCCCTTTTGATCCTGCATCGCCCTCAGCCCCCGTTGCCAGTGGACAGGTACAGGCCCAGCAGGAAGAAACCAAACGCGATCCCACCCAGGATCAGGGCCATACGAACGTTCGACTTGGACTTGTCTTGTGCGCTCTGCATCAACTTGCACGCGCCGCCCGCCGTCACCGGCGGGCGGCAACAGGCCTCCTGTTACTTCACCTGCGGCGCATCGGTGAAGCTGTGGTACGGCGGCGGCGACGACAGCGTCCACTCGAGACCGTCTGCGCCTTCCCAGACCTGGTCGGTCGCCTTCTCACCACCGCGAATGCACTTGAACACGACGTAGGCAAACATCAGCTGCGACAGACCGAACACAAAGCCGCCGATCGAGGAGATCACGTTCCAGTCGGTGAACTGGACCGCGTAGTCGGGAATACGGCGCGGCATGCCGGCGAGGCCGAGGAAGTGCTGTGGGAAGAACAGCACGTTGACCGAGATCGTCGAGATCCAGAAGTGCATCCGCCCCAGGCGCTCGTCGTACATGTTGCCGGTCCACTTCGGCAGCCAGTAGTAGACGGCCGCCATGATCGAGTAGACCGCACCGGTGACCAGTACATAGTGGAAGTGGGCGACAACGAAGTAGGTGTCGTGGTACTGGAAGTCGGCCGGCGCAATCGCCAGCATCAGGCCGGAGAATCCGCCGATCGTGAACATGATGATGAAACCGAGCGCGAACAACATCGGCGTCTCGAATGTCATCGAGCCCTTCCACATCGTCGACACCCAGTTGAACACCTTCACCCCTGTCGGGACGGCGATCATCATCGTCGCGTACATGAAGAACAGCTCACCGACCACCGGCATGCCGACGGTGAACATGTGGTGCGCCCAGACGATGAACGACAGGA
>JAGRGW010000131.1 GCA_020445315.1 Gammaproteobacteria bacterium | reverse complement strand
CGCCGATCCCCGGCAAGCGCCCCGGTATCCCGGTCACGGTGCAGGCAACGCACGACACCGACAACCTGTACCTGCGCTTCCAGTGGGAAGGCACCGAGCACGTGCCGGTACCGTTCGTCGACGGCGGCAAGATGGACCCGGCCAACCAGGTCAAGCTGGCCGTGATGTTCGGCACGGAAGACATCCAGTACGCCGGACAGGCGGGTTGCTGGGGCACCTGCCACGAGGACCTGCGCACGATGCCGGGCCATGTCGATGACCCGGCCGCCGCCGGCCTCGCGCTCGACGTCAGCAAGGGCGTGACCAAGTACATCGCCGCCTCGCGCACCGACATCGAGGAAAAAGGCCGTCGCGGCAAGGCCCTCGGTGGCTGGGACAAGCTCAAGGACGCGGCAGCCATCGAGGCCGAGCTCGCCAACGGCCAGTTCATGGACCTGTTGCGCGTCAACAGCGGAGACGGCTCGACCGAGGACGGCTTCGTGCTCGCCGAACGGACGATGCAGGGTGGACAGGGCTTCGATGCCAGCATCGTCAACGAGGCCGGTTACTGGACCGTGACAATGAAGCGCAAGCTGAGCTCGGACAAGCCGGGCGACGTCAGCTTCGAGCCGGGCAAGACCTACAACTTCGGCTTCGCCATCCACGACGACTACACCAACGCCCGCTTCCACCACGTGTCGCTGGGCTACAAGCTGGGGCTGGACGACGCCAATGCCGAAGTGAACGCAACGGCACAGTGACCGGACGGCGCAGGCATCCGGGGCGGCTTACGGTCGCCCCGGCATCCTGCCGGCGTCAGCCGCCCGCAATGACATGCAACGCACTGGTGGACGCGATGCCCGACCCTTTCGACCGAACTGTGAATACCGGTAGCCGTTCGTGACCTCGACACCGCCCTCCACGCATCTGGCCCCCACACGCCTCCGGTTCTCGGATATCGGCTTCGCCATCGCCACCGGCCTCTCCCTGCTGCATACGCTGCCACGGGTCAGCGTGGCCTACGCTGCGGTGTTCGCCACCCTCGGGCTGGCCCTGCTGACAGTCCTGGGCATGGTCGGACTCTCGCCGATGGCGCTGCCGTTCGCCGGCGGGTTCATGCTGGTCGGCCCGATCCTGCTGGCCGGTTATTTCGAACTGGTACGCCTGCACGAAAGCGGCATCCAGCCCACCATTGGCGACCCGTTTCGTGCCTTCGCGCGGGCCCCGGCCGGCCTGTGGCTGCTGGCCGTGCTGTGCGCGTTCCTGTTCGTGATCTGGATCACCGACGCCGGCATCCTGTACAGCTTCACGATCGGCGAGACCGACCTGGGCTACGATCTCGCCTGGCTACCGCAGCAGGGCCGGGACGTGCTGACGTTCGAACTGTGGGGTGCCCTGATGGGCTCGGTGCTGGCCTACCTGATCTTCACCGTGTCGGCGTTCTCGGTTCCGCTGGTGTACGAGGGCCGTGCCGGTCTCGTCCAGGGCATCAGCGCCAGCGCGCGGGTGGTGCTGGGTAATTTCCTCGTCTGCCTGGCCTGGGGTATCACGCTCGGCAGCGTGATCGTGCTCTCGATCCTGGTCATGCCGGTCTTGCTGTTCACGCTGCCGGTCATGTCCTACGCGAGCTTCGCGTTGTATCGTCGTGCCTTCCCGGACCGGCAAGAAACGCCATGAGCGTGCCGGAACGAGTCGACCGGACGCCGGTCAAAACCCTAGCAGCCTGTCGGACTTGACCGTTTGCAGCGATCAATCCGCCGGGAGCGGATTGAAGCAGCTTTAGCTGCCCCCAAAGGGGTGGAGGGCAGGAAGCCCACCATAAAATTACTGGGAGCGAATCAAATCAGCTTATCGTCTGAGGAGAAACAATTGCCCGGAGCAATTCTTCGCGCCAGCCCCGAAGGGGCGAGGCCCAAGGATGGGCCGAGCAATAGCCGAGCTATTTGACGAGGAGGATATGCTGAGTTGATCGCTATCCAGGAATTTGCAGTCAAACAGTGTTAAGTCCGACAGGCTGCTAAAGCACACCCGAAACGGAGGAACCGACATGCGTCGAATCATGCTCCCTGCCCTGCTGGCCACCGGCCTGCTGGCCGCCGCCCACGCAGCGACCGCCGAAGAGGTGGTCGTCGTGGCCGCCGAGAAATACGCCTTCGTCCCCGCCGAGATCACGATCCGGCCCGGCACCCGGGTACGCTGGGAGAACCGTGACCGGCGGCAGTACCACAGCGTGTACTTCAAACAGCTCGGTGACCAGCCGGGCGACTACTTCTTCCCCGGTGAAACCCGCGAGCGCGTGTTCGACAAAGCCGGCAGTTTTCCGTACATCTGCGAACCGCACTGGAAGACACACGGCATGACCGGCGTCGTGCACGTCGTCGAGTAGCGCTTCGCCACCCAGGAGAGAAACGCCGTGATGGCACGCAAACTCACGATCGCGAGCTGCCTCGCGATAGCGCTGGCACTGTCGGTACAGGCCCATGCCGCGGATTTCACGCTGCGCATCCATCACTTCCTCGGTGACGAGTCACTGCCGCATACCGCGCTCATCGAACCCTGGGCGCGCCGGGTCGAGGCCGATTCCAACGGCCGCATCGAGGTCGAGATCCACCCGAAAATGGGGCTCGGCGGCAAGACGCAGGAACTCGTCGACCAGGTCCGCGACGGCACGGTAGACATCGTCTGGACAGCGGCGGCCTACACGCCGAACCAGTTCCCGCATGCCGAGGTCTTCACCCTCCCCTCGGTCCACGACGGCGACCCGGCCGCGACCAACCAGGCGATGATTTCGGCCATGGACGGCTTCCTGCAGCCGGATTTCCGAGACTTCAAGCCCCTGCTGGCCCACGTGCAGGCCGGCCATTCGCTGCACATGAGTCGCACGCCGGTTACCCGCGTCAGCGACCTCGACGGCTTGGTCCTGCGCCCGGCCGGTCGCCGCATCGGCATCTGGATGCTCGACGCGCTGGGGGCGAAGCCATCGCGCAAACGACACCCCAAGCTGTCGAC
>JAGRGW010000130.1 GCA_020445315.1 Gammaproteobacteria bacterium | reverse complement strand
TCGCCATCGGGTGGGCGTTGTTGTGGAAGCCATCGAAGAACCGCCGCAGCGACTCGTTGATCATCGTATGGTGCGAGATGATCGACTGGAACTCTTCCAGCTTGGGCTGGCTCGGCAGCTCGCCGTACAGCAAAAGGTAGGCAACCTCGATGAAACTGGACTGCTCGGCCAACTGTTCGATCGGGTAGCCGCGGTAACGCAACACGCCCTCGTTACCATCGATGTAGGTAATCGAGCTGTTGCAGCTGGCGGTCGCCACGAATCCCGGGTCGAACGTGAACACCTTGGCCTGCGAGTACAGGCTGGTGATGTCGATCGTGTCGGGACCTTCGGTACCGGTGAGAATATCGAGTTCGACGCTCTTGCCGGATTCGTTGAACGTCAGGGTGGCTTTACTGTCAGACATACCGCTTTGCCTCCTTCGGGATTTGGCGCGCAAAGCCTATCACAAGAAAAAAACACACCCAGTATTGGAATTGCTGCGCTGCAACCACAACGATTTTCAATGCAGAGTCGCGCTCGACGCCAATAATTTGATGATTTTTGCCGCAATTGGACACATTTGAACGCAATTTCGCGCATCTTTCGTCGAGCCGCCGAAAGCCGACCCAGGCCCGGTCAGCGAATGCCGGCCGGCAGGCGGCATGGTTCAACACCAGCCATCCGCCGCAAAAACGCGAAAAATCGGGTAGTACGCCGGTCAATCGGCCGGCGCCACGCCGCTGTCGATGGCGGCGCGGACGACCCCGTAACGAATTTCGGGCGTCTGGCTCGACCATTCGACGCCGGATATCCCCCGCATTCTGATTCGCGTGGGATTGAAGCAAAGGCTGAAGGCTGACCTCCAGGTCGGCATCTTCGTCGCTCTGCGGCCTCTAGGACCTGGGCGTGGCGAGGATATTGCGACGGCAAAAACGACGAAAGGCGCCACCAGGGCGCCTTCCGGAATCCGCGAAGCCCGCGTCTTGTCAGCGACGGAAGCGCTTGCGGAACTGGTCGACGCGGCCGGCCGTATCCATCAGCTTCTGCTGACCGGTGTAAAACGGATGGCAGGCCGAGCACACCTCGACGTGCAACTCGTCGCCGCCGATCGTCGAGCGCGTCTCGAAGCTGTTGCCACAGCTGCAGACGACCTTGGTTTCCGTGTAATTCGGGTGCAAATCCGCTTTCATGTCGGTTACTCCAGGCAAAGAATCCGGTGGTTTCTTTCGCCTTTGATTCAATACGGGTACTGCGCACGCGGCGCGAAAGGCCGCGTACTATACGACAGACCCGCTATCGTCGCAAGCACCCCGACGCAAAGCCGGTGCCTGGCGATTTCTGCAGCGACCTCAGTCGACGGCGCGTGCGAACGCGATGACGTCTGCCGGCGCACGTGGCGCGGTCGGCTCGCCGGCATCGCGTCCATGAAATGCATGCTGCAGTTCACTGAAACGCTGCTGCAGGCCGCCCTCACCCAGCACGGTCCGCCACATCATGCGCGAAATGCGCAGGCAGGCCGCCATTGGCGTGCGCGCCAATTTACGTTCCTGGTCGATGCGCCACTGCAACCGGCGCAGACGCTCCCGGTTCTCGACCGGCGCACTATCAATAACTGAATCGATCGCCGCCAACCGCATGCGCTCGAAAGCGTCCGGGTCGGTTCGGGCCAATTCGGCCCAAGTGTCGAAGTCAATCTCGGCTTGTTTTGTTGTTTCCATTGTTTTCACCCTAAAGCCTGATGCCATCCTGCCGATACTGTCAGGTTTTATTGTTTGCCAAGTCACGCTACCACACCCTTGCGCGACCTGTCTCATGGAATTAAAAGGCACGTTAGGCGACACCGATTCCTATCATTTATCCTTTTATTTCAATGCCTTGTTGAGGCAAGAGGTTAAACGACGGATTCCCGACGCCACAGCACATCACCGTCGCGGCGCGATATCGTTACCAGGCGGTCGAGACGGATGCTGGTCGTCTGTCCGCCCGCATCGCGTACGACCAGGTACTCCGCGCCGCCTCGCGTCAGCAGGTCGGACACCCGTCCAGAGCACGTTGATGGCGCACCGTCGTCGGTGATCGCCTGGACCTCGACCGGGACCTGACGCAGGGCCAGCAGTTCGAGCACCGAGTGCTGGTCACAGCCGATCGGGTGGTAATCAGTCGTCATCGCGCCTCGCCTCCAGCATCCATTCGCCGTCAGACCATGCCAGTGCCAGTTCGATCGGCCGGCAACACACCTGGCAGTCCTCGATGTAGTCCTGCGCACCCGCGGAAGTGTCGATAGCCACCTCGTGGGTCTCGCCGCAGTAGGGACAGGTAATGCTTCGATAGCCTTCGGGATTCATGCGCGAGTCTCCTCTTCGGTATCCGGCTCGAACAGCGCCAGCAGGTCGTTGAGGAAACGCAGACCGAGCGCGGTGGCGTGCAGTTGCCCGCGATCGCGGACCAGCAGGCCACGATCCCGCGCCGCCACCAGTTGATCGGTGATCACCGCCAGTTCCAGGCCCGTGCGTTCGGCGAACAGGTGCTCCGGCACGCCATCGACGAGCCGCAGCGCGTTCAGCATGAACTCGACCGGCAATTCCGTCTCAGCCACGGCGCGCTGCGACGACAGGGCACCGGTTGTCGACTGGCGCACGTAATCGTCCGGGTGACGCCGCTTGCTGCTGCGCTGCACGACACCGTCCGCCAGCGTCAGCTTGCCGTGCGCACCGGCGCCGATGCCGAGATAGTCGCCGAATGTCCAGTAATTGAGGTTGTGGCGGCAACGTCGGTCCGCCTGGGCATAGGCTGATATCTCGTACCGACCGAAACCATGCTCCCGCAATATCGACATGCCTTCATCGGCAATGGTCGCCACCGCGTCGTCGTCGGGCAACTGTGGTGGCTGGTGATGAAAGGGCGTATTCGGCTCCAACGTCAGCTGGTACCAGGACAGGTGTTCGGGCGCCAGCGCAATCACCTCGCGCAGATCATCGGCGGCCTCCCGGGGTGTCTGTCCCGGCAGGCCGAACATCAGGTCGAG
>JAGRGW010000129.1 GCA_020445315.1 Gammaproteobacteria bacterium | reverse complement strand
GCGGCGGGCGAGCTTGCCGATCGTCGTGGTCTTGCCGGCGCCGTTGATGCCGACCATCAGGATGACCTGCGGGCGTCCTTCGTCAGCCTGCCGCACCGGGGCCTCGGTCGCGCGCAAAATTTCGGTCAGCCTTGCCTTCAACGCAGCTGACAGCGCCTGCGGATCGGACAGCTCACGCCGGTGAACCTGCCCGGTCAGGTCATCGATGATGCGCCGGGTGGCATCGACGCCGACGTCCGCGGTCAGCAGCAGCGTCTCGATTTCCTCGAGCAGTTCATCGTCGATCTGGCGCTTGCCGGCGAGCAGGTCGCCGAGCGCGTCGCTGAGGTTGGCCCGCGTGCGGGCGAGGCCGGAGCGCAGGCGGGCGAACAGGCCCGGTGACGCCTTGCTTTCGCCTTCCGTCCGGCTGGCCTGCCGGTCCTCGGTCTCAGGAGTTTTTTTCTTGCCGAATCCGAACATCGTGAACTCTTTGGGGAACTGTCGTCGGCGTCGCCGGTCGATTGCCGCAGGATCCATTGCCGCCGGGAGGTTGAAGGTGACCTGTCCAGTTGCAACAATCCAGCCCAGCCGTCGGTAGGCGCGCTTCTTGATGAACGCCGCATCCTACCACCCGTCAAGATGCCATAGCACGCCGGAGAGAAGACCCAGATGTCGAGATTGACCCAACAGCTGCTGACCCTTCTGCTGCTGCTGCCGTTGGCGGCGGTCGCCAAGGTCAGCGAATACACGCTGGACAATGGCATGAAGGTACTCGTCAAGCCGGATCGCCGGGCGCCCGTCGTGGTTTCCCAGGTGTGGTACAAGGTGGGTTCCAGCTACGAGCCGAAGGGGCTGACCGGCATCTCGCATGCCCTCGAACACATGATGTTCAAGGGTACGGAAAAGTACGGCCCCGGTGAATTCTCCCGCATCGTCTCGGCGCTCGGCGGCAACGAGAACGCGTTCACCGGTCGCGACTACACGGCCTATTTCGAGACGCTGTCGGTGCAACACCTCGAGCGCGCGCTGGAACTGGAGGCCGATCGCATGCGCAGCCTGGTGCTGGATGGCGACGAGTTCCTGAAGGAGATCGAGGTGGTGAAGGAGGAGCGGCGCCTGCGCACCGAGGACAAGCCGACCGGGCGCGTCTACGAGCAGTTCAGCGCCGTGGCCTGGCGGGCCTCGCCCTACCAGAACCCGGTCATCGGCTGGATGCACGATCTCGACAACATGACACTCGACG
The DNA here is from genome assembly GCA_020445315.1 of Gammaproteobacteria bacterium. Taxonomy (GTDB): domain Bacteria; phylum Pseudomonadota; class Gammaproteobacteria; order Chromatiales; family Chromatiaceae; genus Thiosocius. The sequence continues at coordinate 11,869 of JAGRGW010000129.1, read as the reverse complement.
ACCTGGCTGCCTGGTACCGGAAATGGTATGCGCCGAACAACGCGACCCTGGTCGTCGTCGGTGACGTCGATCCGCGCGAGGTGCTGGAGCTGGCGCGCAAACACTTCGGCTCGCTGCCCGAGAGCGACATTCCCGCCCTCAAGCCGGCTGACGAACCGGAGCAGTTTGGCGAGACGCGGGTCGATGTGAAGGTGCCGGCGAAACAGCCCTACGTGCTAATGGGCTACAAGACACCGATCGTCGGCAGTGCCGGCGAGGAATGGGAGCCGCATGCGCTGACGGTGCTGGCCAACGTGCTCGACGGCGGAGACAGCGCGCGCCTGTCGCGTGAACTGGTGCGTGGCAGTGGTATCGCGGCCTCGGCTGGTGCCGATTACGGCAGCTACAGTCGCCTGCCCGGGATGTTCCTGCTCAGCGGTACGCCTACCGACGGACACTCGGTGGCCGAGGTCGAGACGGCGCTGCGCGACATGATCAGGGGGATGCGCGAAACCCTGATCGACGAGGCCGAGCTGAAACGCATCATTACCCAGGCGGTGGCCGGCAAGGTGTTCGAGGCCGATTCGCTGTTCGCCCAGGCGATGGAGATCGGCGTACTGGAGACCATCGGCCTCGGCTGGCGCGTGGCCGACGCCGAGATCGACGCGCTCAAGGCGGTAACGCCCGAGCAGGTTCGCACGGTCGCGCAGCGTTACCTGGTCGACGAAAACCTGACCGTGGCGACGCTGACGCCGTTGCCGATGGAACAGCGCGCGCCGCGCGCCAGCAGCGCTGTAGCGGGAGGTCGTCATGGCAGCTGAGCTGATCACCGCTGGGGCGGTGCACCAGGCCCGGCAACCCCTTGACGCGTTCACCGGCCAACTCGGACTGCGCCCGTTGAACGGGAAACGGGGTCTCCTGGCCTGGGCAATGCTGGCCGTCGTGCTGGCCTGGTGCGGGTTGGCCGAGGCCGGGCCGAAGATCGAGTCGTGGCAGACCGAGCGCGGCAGCAAGGTGCTGTTCGTCAACGCGCCCGACCTGCCGATGGTCGACGTGCGTGTCGTGTTCGATGCCGGCAGTGCGCGCGATATCAAGTTGCCCGGGCTGGCGCGCATCACCAATTCACTGTTGACCGAGGGCGCCGGTGACTGGGACGCCAACGCGCTGGCGCTGCGGGTCGAGGAACGCGGCATCATCCTCGGCAACGGTTCGCTGCGCGACATGGCCTGGGTCAGCGTGCGCAGCCTCACCGACCCGGAAGTCCTCGAGGTCGCGCTCGACACGACGGCGGTCGTGCTCAAATCGCCGCGCTTCGACACCGACGCGGTCGAGCGCGTGCGCCAGCAACTGCAGATCGGCTTGCGCAGCAGCCTGCAGTCACCGTCGAGCGTCGCCAAGCGTCGCTTCTTCCACACCCTGTACGCCGATCATCCGTACGCGCACGATCCGGGTGGGGAAGAGGTCTCGCTGGCCGATATCTCGGTCGAGGACATCAAACGCTTTCATCGGCGCTACTACGTCGCCGCGAACGCGGTCATCGCGATCGTCGGCGCCGTCGATCGCGCGCAGGCCGAGCAGATCGCCGAAAGGCTGACCGGTGAGTTGCCCACGGGCCAGCATGCGCCGGCGCTGCCGGAGGTGCCGCCCGTCAGCGGGGGCGAGCTGCGCGAGTCTTTTCCTTCGTCGCAGTCGCATATCTACGTCGGCCAGAGCGGCATGGCGCGGCACGACCCGGACTACTTCGCCCTGTACGTCGGCAACCACGTGCTCGGTGGCGGTGGCCTGGTGTCGACCCTGGGTGAAGAGGTACGCAACAAGCGCGGCCTGTCGTACAGCGTGTACAGCTACTTCAGCCCGATGCGCATGGAAGGGCCGTTCCTGATGGTGGCGCAGACCAAGAATGACCAGGCCGAGCAGGCACTCGAAGTCATGCGCGAGACGCTGGCGCGTTTCATCGAGCAGGGACCCGACGGCAAGGAACTCGAAGAGGCCAAGCAGAACCTGATTGGCGGTTTTCCGCTGCGGATATCAAGCAACTCGCAGATCGTCGAGTACCTGTCGATGATGGGTTTCTACGATTACCCGCTCGATTGGCTGGATTCACTGCCCGCCAAGCTCGAGGCGGTGACCGCGGAACAGGTGCGTGACGCCTTCGGCCGTCGCATCAATGCCGCGGCCGGTATCGCCGTCATCGTCGGCGGCAGCAGCGGTTGATGCTGGCTGAGCGTCGCCGACCGGCCGCCCCTGGCCGGTACATGTTGCCGGACTGAAGCGGCCATGGCGTCGAACCAGGTCCGCGTGATCGGCGGCAGTTTCCGCGGTCGCAGACTGCACTTCCTGCCCGGCCCCGGGCTGCGGCCCACGCCGGACCGGGTTCGCGAGACGCTATTCAACTGGCTCGGCGCCGACGTCCCCGGCGCCCGCTGTCTCGACCTTTTTGCCGGCAGTGGCGCACTCGGTATCGAGGCGATGTCGCGCGGTGCCGCCACCCTGACCGCGGTCGAGCGGCACCGCGCCGCCGCCGGCCGTCTGCGCGACAACCTGGCACTGCTCGGCGTGAACGACGCCGAGGTCGTGCAGCAGGACGTATTGCGCCTGCTCAAAACGGTGCCCGCGAAACCCTACGATATCGTCTTTGCCGACCCGCCTTTCGCTGCCGACCTGGTCGGCGAAGTCTGCCTGCTCCTCGCCGCCGGTGGCTGGTTGGCGCCGGGGGCGTGGGTTTACCTGGAACAGGACGCGCAACGTGCCTGGCCGCCGTTGCCGGTGGGCTGGAGACGGCATCGCGAGGGCCGTGCCGGGCAGTCAGTATTTAGTTTGTTGCAGTGCAACAATTTGGGTTAAGATAACTGACTTGTTGGGCCAATCAGGGCAGTATCGGGACATGGGGCACCTTCCGTGTCGTCTGAAACTGACATAACGCAATGAAGACAGCGGTTTATCCCGGTACATTTGATCCGATAACGAACGGTCACGTGGACTTGGTTCTGCGTGCCACGCGGCTGTTCGACAGGGTGGTCGTGGGCGTTGCCAAAGACACCGGCAAGAACCCGGTCTGCGCACTGGAGGAGCGTGTCGAACTGGCAAAGCTGGCATTGGCCAAGATGCCGAACGTCGAAATCGTGCCGTTCGAGGGCCTGTTGGTGCACTTCTGCAAGTCGCATGGCGCCGGTATCGTCATTCGCGGCCTGCGCGCGGTTTCGGATTTCGAGTTCGAGTTCCAACTCGCCAGCATGAACCGCCGCCTCGCACCCGAGGTCGAGACGATATTTCTGACGCCGGCCGAGCAATACGCGTTTATCTCCTCTACCTTGGTACGGGAAATCGCACGTCTCGGTGGTGATGTGTCAGAATTCGTCCACCCGGAAGTGCAGCGAATGCTTGCGAGCAAGCGCTGCCTCTGACGATCCAGATTCATTCGCTGATTTTTTGGAGTTGCCAACATGGCCCTGATGATTACCGACGAGTGCATCAACTGTGATGTCTGTGAACCGGAATGCCCCAACGGTGCGATCTCGCAAGGCGACGAGATTTACGTCATCGACCCCGACCTGTGCACCGAGTGCGTCGGCCATTACGAGACCTCGCAGTGCGTCGAGGTCTGCCCGGTCGACTGTATCCCGCATGATCCGGACCACGAGGAGTCGCAGGAAGAACTGATGGCCAAGTACGAGCGCATAACCGGCGCCGAAGCCTAAGCGGCGTATGAGCCGTCAATTGCGCGTGAAGGCTCCCTGGTGGAGCCTTCTTGCTTTCTGCCTGCTGTTCGCGCCGGTCCGGGCCGACGTGCCGGGCAGCAACGCCGTGGCCTCGGCCCACCCCCTGGCCACCGAGGCCGGTCTCGCCGTGCTGGCCGCCGGCGGCAATGCCTTCGATGCCGCGGTTGCCGTCAGCGCTGCGCTGGCCGTGGTCGAGCCGTATGGCTCGGGCATCGGCGGTGGTGGCTTCTGGCTGCTGCACCGTGCGAGCGACGGTCACCAGGTTATGGTCGACGGGCGCGAAACCGCGCCGCTGGCGGCCACCGTGGACATGTACCTCGATGCCGACGGCAATGTCATCCCCAAGGCCTCGATCGACGGCGCCCTGGCCGCGGGGATACCGGGTGTGCCGGCGGCGCTCGAACACATCGCGAGCCGTTACGGGCGCCTGCCGCTGGCGCTAAGCCTCGGCCCGGCCATCATCCTCGCCGAGCAGGGTTTCCCGATCGACGATGCCTATCGGCGCATGGCCGGCTTCCGCCTGCAGGCGCTGCGTGCTTCACCGGGGGCCAGCGCCCAGTTTCTCGTCGATGGCGAACTGCCGCCGTCGGGCCACCTGCTGCGGCAGCCTCAGCTGGCCGGGACGCTGCGCCGGATCGCGCGTGAAGGCGCTGCGGGGTTCTACCGCGGCGAACTGGCCGAGCAGATGGTGTCCGGTGTGCGTGCGGCCGGCGGGATCTGGCAGCTGGACGACTTGGCTCAATACCGCGTCGTCGAGCGCGAGCCGGTCGTCGTCAGTTACCGCGGCCACCGCATCGTCAGCGCCGCCCTGCCGTCGTCCGGTGGCATCGTGCTGGCGCAGGCGCTGCACATGCTCGAAAGTCGCCCGGTCGAGGCCCTCGCCACCGCCAGTCGGGTCCACGTACTGGCCGAAATGATGCGTCGTGCCTACGCCGATCGTGCGCGTTACCTCGGTGACAGCGACCATGTCGAGGTCCCACGGCAGCGCCTGCTCAGCCGTAGTCACGCCTATGCGCAGGCGCGTGGGATCGACCCGCACCGGGCGACGCCGTCGCAGGCGCTGGCGACGCCGCGCGCGGGCGGCGAGGATACGACCCATTTCTCGATTCTCGACCGCGACGGCAACCGCGTCGCCGCCACGCTCAGCGTCAACTACCCGTTCGGCGCGGCGTTCGTCGTGCCCGGCACCGGCGTGCTGTTGAACGACGAGATGGACGACTTCTCGGCCAAGCCCGGCGCCGCCAATGCCTATGGCCTCGTCGGCAACGCGGCCAATGCCATCGAACCGGGCAAGCGCATGCTGTCGAGCATGTCGCCGACGTTCGTCGAGGCCCCGGGGCGGGTCACGATCCTCGGCACGCCGGGTGGATCTCGGATCATCAGCATGGTCCTGCTTGGCATTCTCGATGCCATCGCCGGCTATGCGCCCGGGGACATCGTCGATCGCGGCCGGTTTCACCACCAGTGGCTGCCCGACCGGATCGAGGTCGAGCCCGGTACCCTCGACACGCATGTCATCGAACAGCTGCGTGACATGGGCCACGAGGTCGAGGTACGCGACAGCCGCTACGGCAACATGCAGGTGGTGCAGTGGCGTCGCTTCGGTGGCGGTGTCAGTGCGGCCTCCGATCCGCGCGGCATCGGCGCCGCCGCGGTCGAACCGGCCGACTGATCGCCGGGCCTCCGCTCAGTGCTGGCAGTGCGGGCAGTAGGCGCTCGCGCGCTGCCCGATCTGGCGGGTCAGGACCGGGGTGCCGCACTGCCGGCAGGGTTGCCCGGCGCGGCCGTACACCATCAGCTCCTGAGCGAAATAGCCGGGTTCGCCGGTCTCGTTGACGAAGTCGCGCAGCGTCGTACCGCCGCGCTCGATCGCGCGGCCGAGCACCAGCTTGATCGCATCGCCGAGCCGTTCGAGGCGGGCCAGCGCGATCCGGCCGCTCGGTCGCAGCGGGTGTATGCCGGCCAGGAACAGGGCCTCGCTGGCGTAGATGTTGCCGACGCCGACGACGACACGGCCGTCCATGACCAGGTTCTTGATCGCCGTCTTGCGACCGCGTGCCTGCGCGTGCAGGTAACGGCCGTCGAACGCATCCGACAGCGGCTCCGGACCGAGCGCGCGCAGGCGCGGGTGCTGCAGCGGGTCGCCTTCGCTCCACAGCACGGCGCCGAAGCGGCGCGGGTCGTGCAGGCGCAGACATTGCTTCCCCAGGCACAGGTCGAAGTGATCGTGCGTTCGCGGCGGGCGGTCGCAGGGCAGCACGCGCAGGCTGCCGGACATCCCGAGGTGGATGATCATCGAACCGTGGTCGAAATCGATCAGCAGGTACTTGGCCCGCCGCCGGACACTGCGGACGGTCTGGCCGGACAGGTGTCGCAGGTCGGGTATCGGCCAGCGCAGGCGCGCCTGGCGGACCACGCAGCCGCTGACACGCCGCCCTTCCAGGTGCGGTGCGATGCCGCGTCGCGTCGTTTCCACTTCGGGCAGTTCTGGCATGTCAGCGGGTCCCGGCGCGGTCAGGGCGCCGTGAAGTGACGCGCGGGTAGCGTCAGGAGTTGGTGGAAGATGTCGTCGACGACAAGGATGGCGTCGTCGACCAGCACGTAACGACCCTGCTGGGTCGGGTCGCGGTCGCCGAACAACAGGCGCTGGCCGTCCAGCTGTAGGATGGTCGCCGGTGCGTCGAGACCGTAGCGACCGTGGTCGCCGACCGCCGGCAGCGACTGCCATACCGGTGCGCGGGCGATCGCCGCCAGTTGCGCCACCCGGCGCGGGTCGGCTTCGGCTTCGTAGGGGTGGCGGAGCCGCCAGCCGTCCTCGTCGGCGCGCAGTTCGAGCGTGAGCTGGCGGTTGCGCTCGACGCGGATCGACGAGATCCCGGCCGGGTCGAGCGGCGTCAGGGTTGCGCCGGCCGGGCCGGGTCCGACCGGCGCCAGGAACCACCCGCCGGCCAGCGTGGCGACGAGCAGGCCCAGCACCAGGGTGACGCGATCCCAACCGTTCATGCCCTGCGCCTGCGGTGTCGCAGCCAGAGACCAGCAACGACGAACGCGACCGGCAGCAGGTACATTGACAGTGCCGCCAGGGTGCCGGCCGTCTGCTACGACCAGCGCACGTCGAGGCGATCGTTGACCGCTGCGGTCACCAGCTCCCGGTTGTCGGTCAGCCAGCGTACGAGCCCGGTCGCCAGCGCCAGGTTGGCGGCCTGGCCGACCTGGGCGTTGGTGAGCCAGTGATGGCCACCGATCATCGCGATGCGACCGCCCGATCCGCCCTCTCCGCGCTGCAGCAGGACGCCGACAGTGACCGGGCCGGCGTGTTCACCGCGCGCGGGATCGCGCGAGACGGTGCCGCGCAGCTCGCCGGTCTCGTTCCAGCTGCGCGGACTGCTGCGCAGCTGTCCCACCGTGGTCCAGTCTCCGCCGTCCTGGGCATCGATACCGCGTGCCCGGTGCAATACAGCGTGCCCGTCGGCCGAGTCCAGCCGTACCACGTCGGGCAGTGGGCCGACGATGGCGTTCTCCGGCTGCTCCAGCGCGTGGTCGGCGGCCGCGGCATCGACGACGATCCCGGGCAGCGGCGTAAGGCCGAGTTCGGTCACCGCCCATGCCGGGAAGACGTCGTCGAACAGCCACATCAGCGCGCCGCCGCGTGCGCGGTAGTCGCGCAGCAGGCGTTCGATGGCGTCGGGGTAATCGCGTGCGGGTCCGGCGGCGACGACCAGCGCGGTATTGTCGGGCAGGCTGCCGATCTCGCGCGGATCGAGTGCGAGCACGCGGTAGCCGATGCCTTCGACATGCCGGACGAACCGGGCGATGCCGCCGGGGCCGTCGCCGATGGCGGCCTCGCCGTGCCCGCGCAGCATGACGATCCAGCGTTCGCCGCGCAGGGCGAGACGGGCCAGCGCCGCGTTGATGGCCTCGCGGCGGAATGCGCGCACCACCTCGAGTCGCTGGCCGCTTTGCAGGTGCAGTTCGGTGCTGCGGCTGACGCCGGCGGCGCGCGCGCGCTCGGGATCGGCGACGGGGTCGATGCGGTGGTAGCCGGTCACTGCCGGGTGTGCGCGGTACGGTTGCAGCAGGTGGTCGATCTCGGCCTCTGTCACCGGCAGGTCGCGCGCGAACACGGTGAGCTGCAGTCCGTCGCCGTGCTGCAACACGTTCAATGCGCTGGCGGCGGCCGGCGTCAGCGAGTGGGTGCGCTCGCGGGTCAGGTCCCATTGCATCGCGTGGCGGTCCGCCAGCGCCATCGCCAGCACGACCGAGGCCAGCAGCAACACCGGCAGGAGCAGGCGGGACAGTGTCACAGCATGCCCCGCCGGCGGTCGAGCAGGTAGCTTGCAAACAGCAGCGCGGCCATGCCGGTCGCGACGAAGTAGACGACGTCCTGCGAACGCAGCAGTCCCCCGAGCCACGGCCGCACGTGCGGCAGCAGTGCGGCCTGTTGCCAGGCCGCGTCGGCTGCGCCGAACGAGTCGAGCAGCCACAGGAACACCAGCGTGCCCAGGCTGGCGGCGAGGGCCGCGGCCGGGTGGTCGAGCATCGTCGAGAACAGCAGGCAGACGCAGCTCAGCCACAGCGCGAGGACGACCAGGCCGGTCGCGGCAAGGGCGAACAGGCGCAAGTCGACGGTGATGCCGAGGCCGAGCAGCGCCACGGTGGCGAGCGTCGTCAGCAGGATCGGCAGGCTGGCGAGCCAGACCCCGAGCGCCTTGCCCAGGATGACCTGGTAGGCGTGAACCGGTGCCGTGAGCCAGGCCTCGAGTCGGCCGCTGCGGCTCTCGGACGCCAGGCTGCCCATCGCCAGCAAGGGCACGGCCACGAGCAGAAACAGCACCAGGCTGTTCAGCGTCGGCACGACGACGAGCCCGGTCGCGCCCAGGTTCGAGCCGGCTGCCTTCAGCTGCGGCGCGATCTCGGCGAAGGTCTCGAACTGGGCGAACGCGAGCCAGGCGATCAACAGCTGGCCGAGACCCAGCAGCAGCCACCACAACAGGCCGGCGCGCAGGTGGAGCCACTGGTGGCGGGCGATGATCAGGATCATGTCGACGCCCCGCTTGCGTTGCCTGTCGTTTCAGCCGCATCGCCGTGGCGGAACAGCGCGAGCAGGTCGGAGTCCGGCGTCACGCGGTGTTCCAGGCGCTTGCGGCCGGCATCGAGCAGTACCACGCGGTTGCAGAGATGTTCGACGTCGTCGAGCAGGTGGGTAGCCAGCACCAGCGCGCAGTCGCTGGCGAGGCTGCGCAACAGGGAGCGGACCTGGTCCAACTGCAGCGGGTCGAGACCGGCGGTCGGTTCGTCGAGGATAAGTAGGCGCGGCCGGTGCACCACAGCCTGTGCCAGGCCGAGCCGCTGCAGCATGCCGGCCGAGAGTTTCGTCGCCAGTCGCCGGCGGCAGCCGTCCAGGTCAAACGCCGCGCAGACCTGGTCGACGGCGTCGCGCAGGGCGCTGCCACGCAGCCCGTGCAACTGTCCGGTCCAGCGCAGGTTCTCGTCCACGCTCAGGTCGGGATAGGCGGCGACGCGCTGCGGCAGGTAGCCGATGGCCCGGCGCGCGTCGATACCGGTGCGCTGCAGCGGCTGGCCGTTCAGCAGGACCTCGCCGCGGTCGGGCGCGCAGACGCCGGCGAGCAACCGGATCAGGCTTGTCTTGCCGGCGCCGTTGGCGCCGAGAATGGCGACGCTGTCGTTATCGTGGACGCTGAATTCGACAGCATTCAGCCGCGGGTTGTCGGGGCGACCGACGCCGACGTCGCGGACGCGCAACAGCGGTTCCATACGGTGTCCTGTATCGGGCATCGTCGCGCAGGTTACCCCGCCCGGGGGCGAATGCGAAGCCTCACTGATGTCGCGACCTGTCGGCTTGCGGCGTAATAGAATGGCCGCATGAACAGGCTCGGCGTGGATACCGGTGGCACCTTTACGGATTTCGTCTGGATCGGTGCGCGCGGCGAACTGCGCGTACACAAGGTGTTGTCGACACCCGATGCGCCCGAGCGCGCGATCCTGCAGGGTGTCCGCGAGCTCGGCCTCGACCTCGAAGGGCTGCAACTGGTGCATGGCTCGACCGTGGCGACCAATGCCGTGCTCGAGGGCAAGGGTGTCCGCACCGCGTACGTGACCAATACCGGCTTCGCCGACCTGCTGACGATCGGGCGCCAGCAGCGCGAGCAGCTCTACGAACTGCAACCGCCACGTCCGTCGCCGCCGGTGCCGGCCGAGCTGTGTGTCGAGGTGCCGTGCCGTATCGACAGCGAGGGTCGCGAGGTCGACGCGCTGACCGGGGATGCGCTGGCCGCGTTGCGCGATACGCTGTTGCGACTCGAGCCCGAGGCCGTGGCCGTCAACCTGTTGTTCTCCTATCTCGATCCGGTCGTCGAGGCGCGTATCGCCGACGTCGTGCCCGATGGCGTCTTCCTGTCGCTGTCGTCGCACGTGCTGCCCGAGATCCGCGAGTACGAGCGCGGCATGGCGACCTGGCTGAACGCCTGGATCGGCCCGCGCGTGGCCGGTTACCTGCGCCGGTTGGGGCACGCGCTCGGTGCGGTGCCGGTCTCGGTCATGCAGAGCTCCGGCGACACGGTCGCGGCCACCCAGGCGGCGGAGCACGCGGTGCGCATGCTGCTGTCGGGGCCGGCCGGCGGCCTCGTCGCGGCGCGCGAGATCGGTCGGCTGTGCGGCGAGGATCGCCTGCTGACCTTCGACATGGGCGGCACCTCGACCGACGTGGCCCTGGTCGAGGCATCCCCCCGCCTGACCACCGAGGGGCGTATCGGGCGTTACCCGGTGGCCGTGCCGATGGTCGACATGCACACCATCGGCGCCGGCGGCGGCTCGATCGCCTGGCTCGACAGCGGCGGCATGCTGCAGGTCGGGCCGCAATCGGCCGGCGCCGACCCGGGCCCGGCGTGCTACGCCCGGGGCGGCACGAGCCCCGTCGTCACCGACGCCAACCTGGTCCTGGGGCGATTGCAGCCGGACGCGTTCCTGGGCGGCAGCATGGCGCTCGACAAGGCCGCGGCTGAACGGGCACTGGCGGCGCTCGCCGGCGCGATGGGCCGTGACATGCTGCAGGCCGCGCGCGACATCATCGCCGTGGCCAACGAACACATGGCGCAGGCGCTGCGCGCCATCTCGGTCAAGCGCGGCGTCGACCCGCGCGACCACCGCCTGGTGTCGTTCGGTGGAGCAGGCGGGTTGCATGTCTGCGCGCTGGCCGACCGGCTCGACATCGCCCGCGCCATCGTGCCGGTGCACGGCGGCGTGCTGTCGGCACTCGGGATGCTGGCCGCGCGGCCCGGTCGACAGTTGTCGCGCAGCCTGGTGATGCTGCTGCAGGGGGCTGTCGACGGCGACATCGACGACGAGTTGGACAGGCTGCGGCAGCAGGGCGTCGGCGAACTGGTCGCCGAGGGCTTCGACGCGACAGAGGTCGCGGCGAGTCCGGGCGCCGACCTGCGCTATGCCGGCCAGTCCTACACGCTGAACCTGCCGTGGCAGGGCGTCGGTCCCACTGCAGGGGCCTTCCATGCCGCTCACGAGGCCCGCTACGGGCATCGATTGGACCTGCCGGTGGAACTGGTCAACCTGCGCCAGTCCGTACAGGTGCCCGGCCGGGGCGTCAGCCTGCCGGACTGGCAGGCCGGTGAGCCGGGAACGCCGCATGCACGCTGCGTCGCGGTCGGCATCGACGACGACGTGCCGAGATATCGCCGCTCAGACCTCGTGCAGGGGCAGCGGGTCGCCGGGCCTGCGCTGATCGAGGAGACGGTGGCGACGACCTGGCTCGCGCCCGGCTGGCACCTTGACGTTGACCGGGTCGGCAACCTGCTGTTGGCACGGGTCGATTGATCGCCGCCGGTGGCTGTCCCCGGCAAAGGCACGAAATTCACGCGATCGGTGTCCGGGGGCGCTATCATTGAGACTCGGCCCTGAGATCAGAAAATGTGATGCCTGTCACGAAATCGGGCCTGGTTGGAGCGTTAATTCCTGGGGTAAGTCATGACGCAAGGTTTACTGGATCTGTCCTGGTGGCAGCTGATTCTCGTCACCCTGGTGCTGACCCACGTCACGATCGTTTCTGTCACGGTGTACCTGCATCGCGCACAGGCGCATCGCGCGCTGGACCTGCACCCGCTGCTGGCGCACTTCTTCCGCTTCTGGCTGTGGCTGAC
>JAGRGW010000128.1 GCA_020445315.1 Gammaproteobacteria bacterium | reverse complement strand
GGCATACCCATCTCGATCGGGTTCAACGGTGGCCCGCCGGCCTGACCCGCAAGGTCGGGCTCACGCCCGTCAAGGAACTGGCCGCCGACAAACCTGCCGTCGGCCGCCCGGTGAAAAGCCGGGCTGAAGCGGGCGTAAGCGGCTGTCGGGGCGTTGCGATCGCCGACCGAATGGCCGTCGTCTCCGCGTGACACCGCGGCCAACACACCGATGCCACGGGTATCGACGAAACCGTGTTCGGGCGCATGGCAGGTCGCGCACGACTGCGTGCGATTCCGCGACAGGTTGACGTCGAAGTACAACTGGCGGCCCAGGTCGGCGAGACCGGCGGCATGGGCCTGCATTGCCGATACGCCGATCAGGAACACCAGGCCAGCAATCGAGAGCACACCATGACGCGACATCGGTCCTACCATGAATTCACCGGGCAACCGGCACGACATGGATTCTAATCGCATTTGCAATCAACAATCACTCGCATTTGTTGATCTGGCGCAAGGCTCGGCCCAGTCGCGGAACACCGGTCTGTCGACAGGTGCGCCAACACGGGGATCCGGGTTCACTGACAGAGCCGGAACCGCCGGGTCAGTGTTTCCCCTGGAGAAACCTGCACCGGCTGCACGGACATCGCCTAGTCTTGTTCGAGCCGACTGAATGATTGACGCAAATATTAGAACTTGCTAATATCTGTGCCGTTTTCACAAGGCCGCAAGCCACACGCGGTTCCGTGCAACCTGATTACTGGGAGTGTTCCATGTCCATCGAACGTATCGTTATGGCATTTGCCGGCTTCATGATCATGCTGAGCGTCGCACTCGGTTTCTCCGGCAGCCCGATTTTCCACCATGAGTACTGGCTGTATTTCACGGCCTTCATCGGCTTCAACCTGCTGCAGTCCGCGTTCACCGGGTTCTGCCCGCTGGCCCTGATCCTGAAGAAAATGGGCAAGAAGCCGGGTATGGCCTTCTGACGAGCCAAACCGTCCTCCCCCCTGAAAAGCCGGCATCTCGCCGGCTTTTTTCGTTCATGACGTCCCCAACCGGGGGCCCCATTTCCACTGCGCCGTCGCTGTCGACCCACCACTTGCGAATGACAATGATTCGCAATATGCTTGCCTTCTGAGATTGCAACCCATTTTCTCGAGGCGGCCTTGGACGCACACTCAAAACCCCTTGCTACGACCAAAATTGCGCGCACACCCGGCCAGACGGGGCGCATCGATTCGCGCGACCTGTTCGGCAACCAGCGCCGAATCGCGATTGCCCACGGCGACAAGGTTTACCGCCTGCAGATCACGCGCCTCGGCAAACTCATCCTGACGAAGTAAATTCACCGGCGCGCGCATTCCACGTATCGCGCGATTGCCGGACAAGTTCCAACACCAAGACCAAGTACATCCAACTGGGGAGTCACCAATGAAGAAAACAGCAATGGCCACCGCGCTCGCGGCAGCGCTCGCCTGCACCGGAACGGCCGCCGCGGCCAGCATCGAAGACGAACTGGCAGCCATCAAGGCGCGCCTGATGGCACTGGAAAAACAGGTCCAGGACCAGAACAAGGTCATCGCGGAGAAAGATGCCGAGATCCAGGCAATGAAGAAAGACACCCCGCAGATCCTGCGTGACGATGCCGAGGCCTGGCACAACAGGATCTCGGTCGGTGGCCTGATCGAGGTCGAGGCCGGGTACGTCGACAGCGATGGCGCCAACGCCGAGAGCGACATCGTCGCCGCGACCGTCGAGTTGGGTATCGCCGCCCAGGTCAACGACTGGGTCAGTGCCGAACTGGTCCTGCTGTACGAAGAGGACACCGATGGTACCGGCAACCCGTTCGACGTCGACACGGCGCTGGTCACGATCGCCGATCCGGATGCAAGCTGGTTCGTCAATGCCGGTCATTACACGCTGCCGTTCGGTACCTACGAGACCAACATGGTCTCGGATCCACTGACCCTCGACCTCGGTGAAACCGGTGATACCGCCGTCGAGGCGGGCATGGGCTTTGGACCGCTGACCGCGTCGTTGTACGTGTTCGACGGCGACCGCGGCCCGGGCTACCCGTCCGTCGACAACCTCGGTTTTGCGCTGAACTACGAGGGCGACCTCGAGGGTATCGGCGTCGCCGGCCATGTCGGCTACCTGGGAGACGTCGGTGAAGCCGACGGCTTCGGCAGCCTGACCGTACCGGCGGACGGTGACATCGCGGGCTGGATCGCCAGCGCCAGCATAACAGCGGGTAACTTCGTGTTCATCGCCGAGTACCTGGCCACGCTGGACGATTTCAAGGTCACCGCGCCAGGCGCCGAGCCCTCGGCCTACAACCTGGAAGTCGGCTACAACTTCGCGCTCGGCGGCAAACCGTCGGTCGTTGCCTTCAGTTACCAGGGTACCGACGACCTCGACATGATCGACCCCACCCTGCAGGAAGAGCGTATCGGCGCAGCCATCTGGGTCGAGATCATGGACGGCACCGCGGTTGCGCTCGAGTACCTGGTCGAAGAGGCCTACGACGGTACCGATACCGACACCCTGACCGGCAAGGTCGCGGTCGAGTTCTAAGCGGAGGGGATGCCTGATGAAAGCAGTAATTGGCACGATTGCCGGCCTCGTATTCACCGCACAGGTCAGCGCGGTGACGCCGGAAGTCGTACTGGATCACTACGCCGACCTGGCGCAGGCGATGTACGGTGACTCGCTGACGACGGCAAGGTCACTGCAGTCCGCGGTCGACCGTTTGATCGCCTCGCCGACCGAACGCGACCTGGCCGGCGCCAGGGAGGCCTGGATCGCCGCGCGGCATCCTTACCAGCAGACCGAGGCGTACCGTTTTGGTAATGCCATCGTCGACGACTGGGAAGGCAAGGTAAACGCGTGGCCACTGGACGAGGGCCTGATCGACTATGTCGCCGCCAGCTACGGCAGCGATTCCGATGAAAACCCGGCCTACACCGCCAATATCATCGCCAACCCCAGGCTGATGATCGGCGGCCGGATGATCGACGCAACGGCGATCACCCCGGCGCTGCTACGGGAACTGCATGAACTGGACGAGGTCGAGGCCAATGTCTCGACCGGCTACCACGCCATCGAGTTCCTGCTGTGGGGCCAGGACCTGAATGGAACCGGTCCCGGCGCCGGCATCCGCCCGGCCAGTGACTTCGACACCAACAGCTGTTCCAACGGCAACTGCGACCGTCGCGCCGCCTACCTCAAGGCCGTCACCGACCTGCTGGTCAGCGATCTCGAGTGGATGGCGGCGCAGTGGGCCGCCGGCGGCGAGGGCCGTCTTTCGGTCACCCAAGGCGACCCCAAGGTGAACCTGGCACGAATCCTCACCGGCATGGGCAGCCTGTCTTACGGTGAACTGGCCGGTGAACGGATGAAGCTCGGCCTGATGCTGCACGACCCCGAGGAGGAGCACGACTGCTTCGCCGACAACACCCACTGGTCGCACTACAACGACGCGCTGGGGATCTGGAACGTCTACACCGGCAGCTACACGCGGGTCGACGGCTCGCGTATCAGCGGCCCGAGCCTGTCCGACCTCGTCGCGGCCGAAGACCCGGCGGTCGATGTGGAGTTGCGCGGCAAACTCCACGCGACCATCGGCCGGATGGATGCCATCGTCCAGAGCGCCGCTGCCGGTGTCGCCTACGACCAACTGATCGGCGGGGACAATGCCGCGGGCAATGCCAAGGTCAAGGCGGCGGTCGATGCCCTGGTCGACCAGACGCGGTCGATCGAGAAGGCTGTCACGGCACTTGGCCTCGAGACCATCGCGTTCGAGGGCTCGGACAGCCTCGACGCACCGGAGAAGGTCCTCAACTAACCTCCAGCGCGTTGGAAATCGCGTTGTTCGGCCGCCCTTCCGGGCGGCCTTTTTTGTTTCGCATCGAAGCACTGCCTGGCACCGCATTCTGCCTGTAGGCTTCCGACATCTTCGCCAAACAGGGAGCAAAACGATGATGGAGTTTGGTCTGGCCCGCGTCCTCCATGTGCTTGGCGTGGTGTTGTGGATCGGCGGGGTGGCGATGGTCACCACGGTAATCCTGCCGGCGGTACGGCGGGTGGCGACGCCGGAGGAGCGCGTGCAGCTGTTCGAGCGCATCGAGCACCGCTTCGCCTGGCAGGCACGGGTGACGACGCTGGTCACCGGTCTGTCGGGTTTCTACCTGGTGCACCTGATGAATGCCTGGGAAAGGTTCCACCAGTTGGCCTACTGGTGGATGCACACCATGGTACTGGTGTGGGTGTTGTTCACCGTGATGCTGTTCGTACTCGAACCGCTGGTGCTGCGACGCCTGTTCATGCGCACCGCGGTGCGACAACCGGAACGGGTGTTCACCCTCATGCAACGGATGCACTGGGTGCTGCTGACCCTGAGCCTGCTGACAGCCGCCGGCGCCGTGGCCGGCAGTCATGGCTGGCTGTGGCTATAGCAGCTCACTGAAGCGAGGCGTACACGCACGCCAGCCAGTTGCCTGGCTGCAGCCTCCTACCTGCTCGGGAAGCGCAAGCGTCGTCCGGCGCGACAGGCACCGTCGGTTCTCAGGGGCGTTGTACGCGCCATGATCGGCGTGGCCTACCGGTAGCCATCACTGATCACCGGCCGCAGGTGCAAACGGGTGAGTTCGCGCGACGTCATCCCCTGGCCCCGACGATGGCCCGGGCGGCTTCCGGCCCAAGACCGTCGAGCGGATCATCGAAACGGTGTGCGAGCCAGTGCCATTGCTTCGCCAACCGCCCGTAACTGCAACGCTGTTCGTCGGTCCCCTCGAAATCCGGATGCCGGCACAAGGCCTCGGCATAGTGCACGACCAGCCAGGCGCGCAGGGCCGACCCACCCGACTCGTAAGCCTGCAGCAGGCCATCGAGCCCTCGCTGCAGATCGGTGACGGACAAGGCAAGAAAGGGATTTTCCAACGCGTTTTCGTTCGATACCGCCAGCATGACCGATAACTCCCATGAAGAAACAGAAAATCGAGCTGGCTATCGGGTACGTTCCCGAGGGCTTGCGTTTTGTTAATAATACTTATTCGCATTGGATGCGCAAGCCAGCCACTCACGCTCAGTGACAATATTGCGAATGATTCGCATTGACTTTCGCTTGCTTACGGGTACACTCGAACGTCAACAGACCTGCACGTTGACAGTCCATTGATCGAAGAATCGCCCATGACCGATCGGCCACGAAGCGCTCCGACAGGCACCGCTATCGAAGACATGCCGACCATCGACAGCGAATCGCTGTTCGACGACAGCGACATCGTGCTGATCGAGCACAAAGGCGAGGTGTACACCCTTCGCAAGACACGCAAGGGAAAACTGATCCTGACCAAGTAGACGACACAACCCGAACAGCAAGCCCGGATGCCGCACCGTCCGACGCCAGCCATCAGTCGCAGAAGCAATCGCTCCCGGAGGGGCATCACCATGGCTGGCACAAACCCACCGATCGGCCGCGCCGCCGATATCATCGCACAACAGTTGGTACCGTTGATCCGGCGTTACGCGCAGACACGCTCGGCACAAATAGCCCACGCCGTTGTCCGTCACATCGACATGCTGCGCGACCACCCGGCCTTCGACGGCAGGGCTGACGGACGCTGCGCCTACCTGCGAATGCGTTCGCACTGGCGGCTGCTGGCGGCAACCTCCGAATCACGGGGAGGCTGAATCCCGATGTGCCTCCCGCGAACCGGACCGCCCCCCGCCCAAGCAACCGACATGCCCGGACAGGCGCAGTACTTCCTCATCGAGCTCGACCGGGCGCTATCCGTCGTCCGCATCAGGGACCACGGCACGCTGGAGGTGCTGGCCGAACTCGACGGCCCCACCAGCCGCGCGTTGCTCGGCGACGACAAGGCAGTCATCAGCGCGGACGCGACCGCGGCACTGACCGCGGCCGTGTACGACAAGACCAGGCCCGTGCCAATGCTCGAACCCGCCCCCGGTGGACTGACGTCGCAAGTGCGGAAAAGGCAGCTGGCCAGGACCGAACAGCGCAGCGGGCGCAAGACCCGGCGCAAGCTGTGGGAGCTGCCGCACAAGCTGCACTGCCCTGTCATCGGCACCTGCCTGGAGGCCGACGAACTGCGGCGCATCGCGCTCAAGGCCGGCGCCCGACCGAGCGGCGAGCTGACCGACTATGACGTGCATGTCAGCTTCGTCGCCGCTGCCGACGAAAAGAACAGCCTGTCGCTCGCCACGCACAAAGCCCTGGACAAAAAGTACGCCAGCCATGTCAAGCGCTTCTCCCGCGCCAGAACCGATGCCGACCTGACCGCCGCGTGGGAAGACGGTCTGGCCCGGGGTGACGTGCCGGGTGCCCTGTGGGCGACCCTGACCCACGCCAGGTGCGACGACGCACTGAAGGCGCGTACGTTCGAGGAGATCCACATGCTGTCGCACCAGATCGGCGCCGGGCAGCGCGCCGACCTGAAACGTCTGACCGAGGCCGAGCAAGAGCTGCGAACTCTGCAGCATGACTTCGACGCCGCGCAGGGGCGCCAGCGTCGCCAGCTCGAGGAACGCGAACAGCGCATCCTCGAGCTCGAACGTGAACTCGCCGAGACCCACCGACACCGTCGTGAACTGGCCGCCCGCGAGACGCAGTTCGTGCACGACATCGCCGAACTCCGCAACAGCAGCACGCAGCAACGTGTCGAGCTGCTGACGACCGAACTGCTCGATCGCGAACGCAGGCTGGCCGGCCTGCAGCAACAGTCCGAGGCGATGGAGGCAGCACTGAGCTCGGCGGAACAGGAACTGTCGGACGCTCAGACCGAGAACGCCGAACTCGTCGCCGACTGCAGCGCGATGGAGCGCTTCATCACGCGGTCGCTCGACATCTGCGAGAACTGCGAGGGACCGGAACCCGGCGACAACCCCGATCTCGGTGGTCGCCGCATCCTCTGCGTCGGCGGCCGCAACCGGCTCATCGAGCATTACCGGGAGTTGGTCACGCGTTGCAACGGTCGGTTCGAGCACTACGACGGTGGCCTCGAAGACAACCGCCAGCGACTCGATGCACTGCTGTCATCAGCGGATGCTGTCGTCTGCGCCACCGACAGTGTCAGCCACGATGCCTATTACCGGTTGAAACGCTTCTGCAAGCGCAACGAAACACCGCACGTTTTCCTGCGCAACTCGGGGATCTCGTCGTTCACGCGCGCACTGTATGGCATGAGCTCGCCAGACTGACACCACCCGCCCGACTTCAGGCAAGCGGGATAACACGAGGAAACCGCGTGACCATCGGCAGCGATACAGACCTGTGGCCCCGATCCCGCACCACGGATGCCAGTCAGCGAGTTGCTGAACGGTCAACGCGCCGTCATTCCCGATTCTGAGAATCCTGTCATCGATCGGCGCACGGTGATGCTCGGCCTGGTCGACAGCGTGGAGGTCGAGGTCAATGCCCGCAGACCGGTGCGACAAGACCACGCCTCGACAGGCCGCGCCTCGCTGACCGGTCGAGGTCTGCTCCCGCAACGGGCCACCCGCGCCATCCGGAAAATTCAGGGGAATTCCTGCACTTTTCCCGCGTCTGTATTGCCATTGGTTATGATTGAAAGCAATCAGATTGAACTAACATAACCGATTTGGTCTCAATACCCGGACGTATGTCCACTCATTAGCATCCAACGTTCCCTGTCGAGGAGACTTCGTAGATGAAAGCAATCGTGACCTGTATGGCAGTACTGGCCCTTGCAACGGGCGGCAACGCAATCGCCGGCGACGCCGCTGCTGGCAAAACCGTTTACAACACCAAGGGTTGCGCAGGCTGCCACGGCCCTGCCGCTGTCAGCATGCTGCCGCAGTACCCGAACCTGGCCGGCCAGAAGGCCCAGTACGCCGTTCTGGCGTTGAAGGCCTACAAAGACGGGCAGCGCAACAGCACCAATGCCGCGGCGATGAAACCGATGGCCATGATGTTGTCGGACGCCGACATGGACAACGTCGCAGCGTATCTCGAATCGCTGAAGTGATGTCTCGTGGTGCTTCCTGACGGGAAGCACCACTTACGCGCCCAAATCGCCTGTTTTTGGCGGGTGATCGCGTAGCAACAAAAAAGGCCGCCCAGTGGGCGGCCTTTTTTGTTGCGTGCCGATCGCTTCGCGCTCACCTGGCCGATCTGTTGAAGTTGGCCCCTTTTCAGGGCATCTCCGTACAAGCTGGTGAGAAACGCGGGCAGCGGCCCGCTTCGAACGAGAGCTCAGGGCTTCTTCGGCGTCTGGTACTCGGCTTCCTTCTGGAACGACTCCCAGATCGTGTCGTAACCGACATAGCCCTTCTCGTTGGCCTCTTTCTGGCGCGTGATCAGGTACGCCGTTTTGCCTTCGGGGACCTTCGGACGGGTTTTCTGCGGTTCGCTCATAGTTCACCTCTCGTCGTGAAAACAGTGATATCGGTGTAGGTCAAAAATCGAAGCGACGCTGCGCGACAGCCACGACCGTGTATTTTCAGTACGCCTTTTTAATTCGCTCGCGGCCAGAGGTAAAGCAGATTTTCATAAGGTACTGATAAAGCGTGGTAATAAGAAACCCGCATCACGTTCGAACGACAGAGGGTCAGCTGGCGAATCAGTCAGTTAGCGCACGAGACAACCCGATTTGCGGCGTCTGTGTTAGCCTTTTGCGAATAAGAACGGTCGAGTACACACACCGCTCGGCCCTCCGATTTCATGCCCGAAATCCCGTTCGTCGTGCAACCCGCCTGGACGGTTGCCGATCGGCAGGATTGTACTGCCTTACCTGAGAGACCCCATCCACATGCCCAAGTACATTTTCGTCTACCTCGGTGGTGACTACCCGACCGATGCCGTTCAAGGCAAGCAGCATTTCGAAGAGTACCAGCGCTGGCTGGACTCGCTCGGCAGGGCCGTGATCAGCCCCGCGGTGCCGTTCAAGGACACACACACGGTTCAGCGCGGAAAGGCGGCGCTACCCGGCAGCACGACGATGATGTCCGGGCTCAGCATCCTGGAGTTGCCATCGATGAAGGAGGCGATCAAGGCGGCGGAGTCGTGTCCGTTCCTGAAGATAAACGGCGTGCTGGAGATTTCGGAGATGATCGAAATGAGCGGCGACCCGAGCACGGGTCACAAGCCCAACTGAGCGAGCCGCCGCCATGAGCGGGGGCGGGCCTGGAGACGGCCCCAGGTAAGCCGATGCCAGGTTCCGTCAGTGCGACGTGGGCTTGGCCTTGTCGATCGAGAGCATGGCCTGACCGATGTCGGGCCCGGCGACGACACTGCCGCCAACCTCGATCTCTTCCTCGGTCGCATCACGCACCGACAGGACCTCGAGGCGGAAAATCACTGAACGTCCGCACAGCGGGTTGTTGCCGTCGACGGTCAGGGTCTTCTCGTCGATACGGGTCACGATGAAACTCTTGGTTTCGCCCTTGTCGTTTTCCATGACGATCGTGGTACCGATCTCGCGGTACTCTTCCGGCACGTTCTCGATGTAGTCGGTAAACACCAGCGATTCGTCACGCGGGCCATACAGGGTATCGCCTTCGATCGGCACCTCGATGATGTCGCCGGCAGACTTGCCCTCGAGCTCGACCGTGACCTGCGCGGACAGCACCGAGTTCGTCCCGTGCACGTAACCGATGGGGTACTCGACCGCGGTCAGCACCTCGCCCGATTTCTCGTCGATGACCTTGTAGCTCAGTTCGACGAGCTTGTTCTCCGTAATGATCTCTTTCATGGCGATCAGAAAATCGACGCGGCAAAGATCCGCACTTCGCCTTTCTCGTAACCGAGCACCATGCGCCCGAGCCACTCGCCCTCGCGTTTCGTGCTGCGCACGCGATACAGCACGGTGACGTGCTCGCCGCGCCGGATCAGGCCAAGGAAATCGTAGTCCTCGGACAGGCTGCGGGTCAGCTCACTCTTGGCGAACTGCTTGCCCACTTCCACCTCGTTGAGGCCGAGCAGCAGGTCGTAGGAGAACTTGCGGATGAACTTGCCGTACTGGCCCTTGTTGGAGTACTTGATCAGGTCTTCCCACATGGGGTGGGCGACCGCCAGGATCTCCTCGTCTGTGTTGTCGATGATATTCACTTGATGCTCCGCAGGGACACGGATCCGTCAGGATCCGCCACTAAACCTGCGATTCTAGGGCAACCCAAAAAGAAAAAGCCAGGCAGAGACCATGGGGTCTCCGCCTGGCCTCGCAGCCGAAATTAAGCGGCTGCTTCTTCGGCGTCGTCAACGATGTGATAGCAAGGCGCCTTCTCCATCGTGTACTCGCCAGTCGCCGGATCACGGCGCGACACGGTCAGTACGTGCCAGTTGTCGTCGTCGACCTTCATGAAGTCGCCGCGATAGTAGTACCCCGGCCAACGCGTCTCCTTACGGAACAGCGTGTGCTGGAACACAGCTTCGGAGGTCAGATGACGATGCTTGACTTCCCATGCACGCAGCAACTCGTGCACGTTCTCGGCGGCGATCTTCTCGAGATCCTCCTCCAGCGCCTTCATCTTCTTCAGACCAATGTGCAGCAACTTCTCGTTGGTCATGTAGCTAACGGTTACACCACCGCAGTACTCGTCCATCAGCTTCTGCAGACGGTCGAGAGCCTGGCGCGGGTTGATGTAATTCGGGTTGACCGTGCCCGCGGTGATCTCGTTCCGATAGGTCTTGTAGTGCTCCATCGGCTTGTAGATCTCTTTGCGGCGGCGCTCGATCTGCTCGTCCGAGACACGGATACCGGCAGCCTTGCCGTCATCGATGTACTGGCACGCAGCCTTTGCAGCCAGGCGCCCCTCGGTGAACGAACCGGACGAGAACGCGTGCGGCGTACCGCCGACGGCATCACCTGCACCGAACAGGCCTTCGACCGTGGTCATACGGTTGTAGCCCCAGTAGTACTCCGGCGGCGACAGGTCTTCCGGACCCGAGCACCATGCGCCGCAACCGGTGGCGTGCGAACCCATGACGTACGGCTCGGACGTGGTCAGTTCCGGGTTTTCGTACTTCGGATCGACGTCGGTAGCGGCCCACAGCACGGCCTGGCCGACGGTCATGCCGAGGAAGTTGTGCCAACCGATCTCTTCGAGATGCGGATCCTGGAACGCTTCCATCGTGACCATGTGGATCGGACCGCGACCGGCATTCACCTCGTTGATGAATGCGTGGTTACGCAGGCAGGTCGGTATCGGACGGTGGGTCAGGTGCGAAGCCTCGACGTCGAGGTAACGCTTGCCAACCATCTTTTCCAGTGCCGGGAACCACTTGGACTCGTACTCTTCGCCGAGGCCGTTCTGGGTGTAGGTCTTCAGGTGCAGGAAGTAGGCACCGACCGGACCGTAACCGTCTTTGAAACGGGCCAGGACGATACGGTTTTCCATCTGCGTCATCTTGGCGCCAGCGCCGATCAGCAGGCCATAGGCCGAACCCGACGACCACGGTGCGTACCAGACGCGACCCGCGCCTTCACCGACGGAACGTGGCTTGTAGATGTTCGACGCACCACCGGCACCGACGATCACGGCCTTCGACTTGAAGACGTGGTAGTTACCGGTACGGACGTTGAAGCCAACGGCACCGGCGACGCGGTTTTCCTTGGCCTCGTCCATCAGCAGGTGGGTCACACAGATCCGGTTGAAGACCTTGTCGGCCGACTTCTTGGCGGCCTCGGCGACGATCGGCTTGTACGACTCGCCGTGGATCATGATCTGCCAGCGACCTTCGCGCTGGTAGGCGCCGGTCTTCGGGTTGCGCATCAGCGGCAGGCCCCACTCTTCGAACTGGTGGACAGCCGAGTCGACGTGGCGGGCCATGTCGAACAGCAGGTCTTCGCGGACCATGCCCATCAGGTCGATACGAGCGTAGCGCACGTGATCTTCCGGGTTGTTCTCGCCGAAACGCGTGCCCATGTAGCAGTTGATTGCGTACAGGCCCTGTGCAACTGCACCGGAGCGATCGATGTTGGCCTTCTCAGCGATAACGATCTTCTTGTCCTGGCCCCAGTAGCGGGCTTCCCAGGCAGCACCGGTACCACCGAGGCCGGCACCAGCGACGAGGATGTCGATATCGTCTTCTACGATTGTCTTGTAAGCCATTAGTAGCCCTCCACACCTTGTACCATCTTGAGACCGTTGGACTTGAGGGTGTGGATGTCACCGTCGTCCATGCGGATGTATTTCGGTTCGTTGAACAGCAACTGGCTGGCGCGCTGATCCTTGGTCGGCGCAGGCACGTCGGCCAGCTGCGGGATATGCTTGCCCCACGGCTTGGTCGTGATCGGCGCCAGCAGGTTCATGTCCTTCTTGCCGTTGCGGAACTTGATGCGCCACGCGATGACGCCTTTCTCTTCGTCGCGGATAACACGAACCGAGTGGCCGAGCGGGGCGAAGTCTGCGTAACCGCGAACGTCAATGGCGTGATGCGGGCAGGCCTTGACGCACGAGTAGCACTCCCAGCACATGTTGGGCTCGATGTTGTACGCGCGGCGCGTGACCTTGTCGATGTGCATGATGTCCGACGGGCAGATATCGACGCAATGTCCGCAACCGTCGCAACGGGTCATGTATACAAATGTTGGCATGATTCTCTCCTAAACCTTGTAAGACCGGGTGATCAATAGTGTTGCGGTGCTTCGCGCTTGATGCCCAGCCCCATGTCGCCAGGGTTATCACCCATGTACTCGGGGATGTCCGGGTAACGGGTCTTCGTCTCGGCAGCAGACAGCTCGGGGACGTCCGGCAGGTTCTCCTGCGAACCGTCGGCCTTGGTCACCTTCTTCTGGAAGGCAGCTGCCGGCTTGAAGAACATATGCGCAAACTTGGACCAGAGCACGGTGCTGAACAACGTGGTGCTAGAGATAATGAACAGGACAAAGAACAGCGTGTCCCATCCAGCTGCACCAGTGGACTGCGCGATCGACCAGATCAGGCCGAAGGTGGCAGTAGCCAGCAGCGAAACGATAAAGATGTCACCCTGGGTCAGGCGGTACCACGGCTGGCCCTCGGCCGACACATCGACGCGAATGACAAACCAGAACCAGTAACCACCGATACACAGCATCAGGGCGCCCAGGTGCCACAGCAGCGGCAGGTAGCCCGGCGTGCTGTCGGCCGCGGTCGGGTAGGAAAAGATCATTACCGCCGTGGTAACGACGAAAATGATGAAGCCGTACATCATCAGCAGGTGCGATACACGACGCTGCGGGTTCTTGAACTCGGCGGAGAGCAGAACCTCGTTGGTCAGCGTCTGCACCGCCAGGCCGGCCTTGGTGCCGGAACTGACACTGCGGCGTGCGTTCTTCTTGGATTTCTTGGCATTTTCGAAGAAGTACTTCGCACTGCCTTTGTGGATCATGTCGAGGATCGTGCCTCCAATTACCAGCAGCACCATCAGGACGACATAGCCCTGCATGGCGGCCACTGGAATGAACGAGGACAGCTCGGCAAACGGGTTGGTTGTGAACATGTCAAAAGTCCTTCAGCTGCGTTTCGGTGGCGGGACGTTACTCGCTTCTAATACGGTTTCCTATTCACTGTTTTTTCGCGGCCTATAAATGCGGCTAATTTCTTGTTAGCAATTGCTTATTTTTCAATGCGTTAATTTAGGCATTGCCGATGTTGCCCAATCCAAAAAACGTCAAATTTCTGGACATTCCGGCGCGTCGATTGTGCGGCCGCACAAACGAGAGTGTTTATCGTTCGCAACTGAAGAGGCGAACCGCCCCCCTGTTCCGATCGCTCTACAGCGGTCCGATGACCGCCTGACCACGACCGGGCCTTCGCCTGTCGACAATGCGACAAGCCGGGCGTCGCGGCGAATGTCGCCCGGCGGACAAACAGCCCCAGGCACGGGACAAGTTCGCTCTTGATTTCAGTCACTTGCAATTTCGGACCGGTTCTTGCTGCAGCCACGGGGGACCATACCAGGAGGGACGCCCCCGTGAACCGCTTCGATGTCGATCTGCATCCCGCCACATCCGGATTCACCGCGCAGGAGGATGCCGCGGACCAGGACACGGCGCCGTACATTCCCGACGCCAGGGAATGCATGACCTGCGGCGCGTGCGTTTCAGGCTGCCCGACATACAAGGTGCGACAGCACGAGAACTTCGGCCCCCGCGGCCGCGTCCGCCTGTTCGAGCGGGTGCTGCGGAGGCAAGAGGGACTCAGCGACGGGGAGTGGCAGGCGTTGGACGCCTGCACGCTTTGCCGGGCCTGCGAAACGATCTGCCCGTCGAAGATGCCCTATGCCACCCTCTACCGCCAGACGCTCGAAGCCAGGGAGTCGCGTGCGCGTGAACCCCTGGTAATCCGGCTGTTGCTCGGCACGCTGGCGCAAAGCGGGGCGAGACAACGCGCGCTGGGCGGGCTCGTCACCGTGATCCAGGCCAGCGGCCTGCAGGGCCTGCTCAACCGGCTGCCCGTGTCGACAACCCGCAACGGCCTCGGGCGCATGGCCAAGCTGCTGCCCGCCACGCGGCTTCGGCGACCCGCGCCCCGATTCAGCATCACATCGGCACCCACCCGTCGGGGCCGGATCGACCTGTTCACCGGGTGCATTGCCAGCGCCCTCGACACCGCGACACATCACGCCGCGGTCAAGCTGCTGACACGCCTGGGGTACGACGTCGGCCTGCTGGCCGACCAGGCCTGCTGCGGTGCCATCCATGCGCACCATGGGCAGGCCGACGAGGCAAGGGCCAGTGCGCGCAGGAATATCGAGGCGATTGCCGCGAGCCGTGCGGACCGGGTGCTCCACAGCGCAAGCGGATGTGGCGCATTTTTCAGTGAATACCCGTCGCTGTTGAAAGGGGACGCGACCGCCGCACCGTCCGACATGGCCTCGCGCGTGGCCGACATCATCGACTTCCTGGCCGACAACGACGCGCTGGATACGCTCAGGTTCAGACCGCTGACCGCCCGGGTGGTCGTGCACGAGCCCTGCAGCCAACGCAACGTGCTGCGGAACCAGGCCGCGGTTTACCGCCTGCTGGACAGGATTCCCGGGCTCGACGTCACTCCGCTGCCTGGCACGAACCTGTGCTGCGGAGCCGGTGGCACCCGGATGCTGACGGAGCCGGAGATCGCACGTCCCCTCCGGGACGACAAGGTGGATGCCGCCGAAGCCAGCGAGGCCGACCTCGTGCTCAGCGCGAACCTGACCTGCGCACTGCACCTGTCGAGCGGCTTGCGCGAGCGGGGGCTCACGACCGAAGTCATGCACCCGGTGCAGCTGCTGGCAAACCAACTGGCCTGAGGCAGGACGCGCGCCCACACGCACCTGGCCAATCGACGATCAGACCCGGTTGAAGGGATCGTCGGACATCAGGATCGCGAGATAGGGGGCATACGTCAGCACGGCACCCTGGTTGCCGCCCATTTCGCTGAACACCTGCGCGACCCGCGTCAACCGGCCATGGTCGTCAGGCGCCTCGCGCAACGCCTCCAGCGCTGCGACCAGCTGTGAGGTCTGGTCCGGATCGAGGTGGGTCTGCAGCATGCGGATTGCGGTCTCGACCTCGTCGACCCTGACCGTCCGACCTGGCGCGATCGCCACGTCGCCATCGTCGTCGAATTCGGGCGGCTCGTCGTAGGAATTGGCAGCCATCCCCTCTGGCAGGGAGGTCGGCAACAGCCCGGAAAAGGCATTGTACTCGGCCAGGGCACGCTGCTTGAGTTCACTGACGAACGCGTTGAAGCGCTTCGGATCGGGCTTGGCGAGCATCAGTGAAACCAGTGGCTCACCGTTGACCCGGCTGACGAAGGCCAGGCTGCTCTTGTCGATGACCGGCTCGGGGTTGAGCACCGTGAGCATGATGCTCAGTTTTTCTTCCTTGAACCGGGTCTTGACGCGCACGTTCAATTGCTCGCCGTCGATCTCGTATTCGTGCGTACCGCGGAACAGGTGTTTCTGAACGAGTTTGTTTGTCATGTATCTATCTTAATGAATCAACATCGGGCGCTGTTACTGACCGGTCTCGTCCTTCCACCCGGTGAAGTCACCGTACTCGGCGCGGGCGCGGGCCTTCAGCTTGTCGACGAAAGCCGCGAACGCGGCGGGATCGGGCTTGTCGCGGTAGAGCGACACCATCGGCCCGCATTTGACGCGGCCGTAAAATTCCAGGCGATCCTTGTTGATGACCGGGTCGGGATTGAGCGTCGCCAGCACGAAATCCAGGACTTTCCTGCCGCGAAATGGCCCACTGGTCGTCACGCGCAGCGTGTCGTCCGTCAATTCCAGCTCCTGGGTGCCATGCAGGAGGTGTTTCTGAACCAGTTTGTCAGTCATGCGCTTGCTCCCCGGTAATGACCTGCCTGTTCCGAATCCAGCGCCATCCAACGTCTCGACTTCGCTTCAGGATACCCGATTCGCTGTCGTCGACTGCAACGGCCCGATTGCGGAAATTACCGTTGGCCGGTGCGGCTGTTGCGCTGCCCGCTGCATCTCGCGCACGGGATTACACCATCCGGAGCGCCGTTGCGGTCGGCAGGGGAGGCTGTTGTAATCGAAATCATCCCAGCCAGGAGGCCCGTATGATCAAAGCCTTTTCGCAGCGCCTGACACCGCCGTTTTCCGGCCTGGTGCAGATTGCAGAGTCCGAACGCGCGAGGGCGCTGACCATGGACGGCAACCTCTGGGAAATCCACTTCAGACACGCCGGCAACGACCGCGGCGGTTCCGGTCCGCCCTCGCAGCAACACAGTTTTCGCCGGGTGGCCTACGTCCGCCACAGCGAAATGTCGCGCATTTCGGAACAGGGAACGCACGACGGGCGCGAGATCGACGAGCGGATCCTGGAGCTGACCAGCTTCCTGACCGATGCCGAACTCCCGTTCCCGACGGCGGACGAGTACGAATACTGGCTGCTCGACCCGCGCGACGAGTCCCCCCTGGCGCTGATCTTCACCTGCACCGAGGCGGACGACATGCCGGCCTTCCCGGTTCGCCCCGAGTGGACAGCGCTACCGGCGGCCGTGATGCCGGTCGAGGCGACCGACGAAGAAAAGGATTTCAGTTCAGCGCCGGTGAACTACCGCGTCGAACGGCTCGTCGCCGAACGCGCCGGCTCCAAGCCCAGGGCCCGCTGGTTCCGCCGTCGCCCCACGGAGACTGACACGTTTCCGGCCATGCTGCTGCGCGAGGACTGGGACGACCCGGCGGATCACGATCTCTGTCAACGCTACCTGATGCGACAGTCGACACGCCTGCTGATGTTGCCGGCGCTCGAACACGACGACCGCCTGCGTCTCGAACAGGCCTCGCGTTCACACGTGATGGAAGTGGCGCGATTCTTTTCGATGTATCCACAGGTCATCGACAACGCGCTGATGAGCACGATCCGTGTCGAGGCGCGCATGCGCGGCCTCGACGGGTCACAGGACCGGATGCAGAACCGCCGCGACGGCGTGCTCTATCTATAGTTATTCCGGCCTCGGCCAGGGATTGGCGACGACCAGCAGGGCCAGGTTCATGAAGTTGAACAACTGGTCCGACAGCCTTTCGTATTCCTGCTGCACGGCCTCATCGTCGAAACGCAGGTCGTTCCAGGACCCTTCACCGCCGAACACCCAACCCTCGATAACGGCGGTCAACAGCTGCTGGTGCTCCAACGGCGCATAGTCGGGTGGGTAGACCTGTCGTTCCCAACGCACGTCTTTCAACGCGTTGAGGCCGCGATTGAAGGCCTCGGCAAATTTCTCCTGGCCATTGGCCTTCGCAAACCTGGCGGTGTCACGCAGCGCATCGCCGAGTTTCTTGTTGACCATCTGCGGCGGTGGCATCCGGGGCTCGGGCATCTGCGCATCCCGGAGCACCCGCGCATAGGTCACCTGCCATTTCCCGCCGGCCTCGTCCGGCGCCTCCCAGTGGGCCTCCCAATAGTCCGAACCCTGCGGCATGATGGTTTCGATCAGCCATCGACCGCCCCCGCCCGGATAACCCACCGACAGGCGATCGGACATCTCGGCATCGTGGCTGGCGATGTAGCGAATACGGAACTGCCGGACACCGAGGTCCTTCAGCGTCCCGAACCAGGACACGGGGTCGGCCGCGAAGGCCTCTTCCGTCATCGCGTCGCCGGACTCCTTCAAGTCGACGAACCTGACAGACTCGCAGAAAGCAAAGGTCTGGTGGTACGGGAAATAATCCTCTTCCAGCTTCCCGGAAAGGTAGGCGTTGCCGTGCGCTGCCAGCGACAGCGTCTGGGCGATCGAACCTTGCATTGCGCGCCTCGAATAATCTGCTGAGTCAGGGATGGCGATTATCGCAAGAATTTCGCGTCCGAATGCCCCGACTTGCAACGCGCATTCGCTGCACGGACATTGACGTAAAGTCCGGGTTCCGGCGAACTGCATGAGCAATCCGCATCCCGGTACCGGCAGCAGAGGTAGACCCCGCGACATGACGACACTGATTCTCGACCTCGATGGCATCAACGACCTGGCCCTGGAGGTCACGAAAGCCATCATCGACCGCAACGAGCAGACCGGCAAGATCGACAGCCCGGACGCAGGCCCACTGGCCATCGCCGCCGCGCTGTCGGATTTCTTCGAAGTCGCCGCCGCACTGGACCAGGACGCAGTGCGTTTCGACGACGCGGAACTGGCCGAATTTGCCGCACACGGGCTGGACCTGCTGGACCGCCTCGCCTACCAGTTGCTCGTGCTCGAAGTCATGGAACACCGCGACAACATGGCCCGGATTTTCGCGTCCATGGGGGTCTGGTTGTCGCGCCAGAACGCGACGCTCGACAATCTCGAGGGGATCGCCGACGGCTTCGGCCGTCTCACCAACGGCCTCACCGATAGGGATGATCTCGGCGCGATCTGCCGCCTGATGGAAGAGGTCGCAGAGGCGACCTCGAACGACATTCGCATCGACGACGAAAAAGACAACCCGTACCGCCCGTGGCGCGTGCTCAACCTGAACGCCGGCATCGCCGCGACACGCTCGCTCGACCCGGAGCTGATGGCACAGACGTTCGACAACCTCGGCCGCCGGCTGCCGCAGGACCTGCCCGGCTTCCTGGCCGACGGCCGCCGCCAGATGGCCCTGCAGAATGTGCCCGATGCCGTGCGCGACGTCATGGAACAGTATGCCGCCCAGTGGCCCTCGGCGCCGGCGCACTGACCAGAACCAAGGGCTGAATGCTGAGGACCGAGTGAGGATCAGATCCTCGTCATTGCAGGTCGCGCAGCGGCGAAGCCATCTCCCGCAGGTTGGCGCCGCGCACGGGAAACCACTTCGCTCCGCCCGTGATAACCAGGGTATGGCACAAGCTTTCGCCAGAGCGCCGAAAACCACGTCGCAACGCGTCGAGGATGTCCTGGCCTTACAATGGCGCCAAATCACGAGCCCAGGCTAGAGAGACAACTCAATGCAATTGACAACCAATATCGACAAATTCGACGAATTGCAGGCCCTGTTCATCCGCGAGATCTGCGACAAGGTCCGGATCAAACTCGAAGAGGCCGGCATCAAGGGACTCGAGATGGAGGAGATCACGGCCAGCATCGCGTTCAGTATCGCGAGCACGATCGACGACACCTCCGGCGTCGAGGTGGATGGCGTCGAGGTTCACCCCTACCTGACATTCCGCGACGACGACGACAACCTGGTCCACAGCGGTGACAACTCCTACATCTACGAGTTCGTCCCCGGCGCATTGAAGAAGCTCTTCGACGTCTGAGACAGGCCCGGCCGCGACAGCACCGCAGCGGTCGATGGAGTTCGCCTGCTACACGGACTGGGCGCCGTTGCCAGACGGGATCACCGCCCTGTTTGCCCATGCCGAGCGGCAGAGCCTGTTCCATTCGCGCCCATGGTTCGAGAACCTGGCCGAAAACGCGGCAGCACCAGGTCATCGCCTGCTGCTGGCCTGCGTTGAGGAACACGGCGAGCCGCTCGCCGTATTGCCGTTGTGGACAGCCGAAGACGGCAACTGGCGCGCGCTCAGCAGTTACTACACATCGCTGTTCACGGTCTTACTGGCCGACGGCTGCCGACGCAATGCCGTCATCGACTGCCTGGCCGCCGGTCTGGCGGGCACGGCGATGCAGACGCTGCGCCTGGAACCGGTAGCGGATCACGACCCGGACATGGCGCAACTCCGGCAGGCGCTGGATCGCCACGGGTACGACTACCAACGCCTGTTCCACTTCGTCAACTGGTCCCACCGCTTGCGCGGCCAGTCGTTCGAGCAGTACCTCGCGCAGCGCCCTTCCCGTCTGCGCAACACCATTGCGCGCAAACGGCGCAAACTCGAACGCGAGCATGACGTAGGCATCCGCCTGTATACCGATGGCGACCTGGAACAGGCTATCGCCGACTACGGCGTCGTGTACAAGGCCAGCTGGAAAGACGGCGAACGGTTTACCCGCTTCGTGCCGACGCTGCTCAGAACGATGGCAGGCGCCGGCTGGTTGAGACTGGGCATTCTCTACATCGACGGACAACCGGCCGCGGCGCAGATCTGGTTCGTGGTTCACGGCATGGCCAGCATCTTCCGGCTGGTCTACGACGAGCGCTGGCAGCAGTACTCGCCGGGCTCGATACTGACCGCCCACCTGGCGCAGCACGTGATCGACATCGACCACGTGCAATCGATCGACTTCCTGACCGGCAACGAACGCTACAAGCAGGACTGGATGCAGGACCGAGGCGAACGCTGGCGCCTGGTGTTCGTCAGGCGTGGCCAGCGTGCACCCGGCCGCGGCTTACTCGCCAGGTGGCTGGGCCGGTTGCGCGGGGTTACCCCGCACGATCCAACCGAACACCCGCCAACGGGCAATTGAAGTGCGAGACCGTGGATTGGATCGCGCCCTATACCGGCGCGGGCTCCTCACCCATCTGCGACTGGATGTAGTTCTGTAGGCCGATCTTCCCAATCAGGCCAAGCTGGCGCTCGAGGAAGTACGCGTGGTCCATCTCGGTATCGTCCAGCAGCTTGACCAGGATCCGGCGCGTATCGTAGTCCTGCTCCTCTTCGCAGACCTTGATCGCCTCTTTCAATGCCGCATCGACGGTGTACTCGACCTCGAGGTCGTTCTCGAGCATCTCCTTGACGTTCGAGCCGACGTTGAGCGGGTCGGGCGTACCGAGGTTGGGCGTTGCCTCGAGAAAGAGCATGCGCTGAATCAGCGCCTGAGCGTGTTCGGTCTCCTCTTCGCGCTCGTGGTCGAGACGCTCGAACAGCTTGAACAGTCCCCAGTCGCGGTACATCTCGGCGTGCGCGAAATACTGGTCGCGCGCGGCGAGTTCGTTGTTCAACAGCTTCTGCAGGTGTTCGAGGACGCGTGGACTGCCTTTCATGTCATTCTCCCATCTGCGAC
Organism: Gammaproteobacteria bacterium; assembly: GCA_020445315.1. Lineage (GTDB taxonomy): Bacteria > Pseudomonadota > Gammaproteobacteria > Chromatiales > Chromatiaceae > Thiosocius. The sequence continues at coordinate 13,776 of JAGRGW010000128.1, read as the reverse complement.
TGCAGGTAGTTTTCGAGGCCGGCGTTGTCGATCAGGTACTGCTGGGACTCGATCCAGTCGATCTGCTCTTCGACTTCTTCGAGGATCTCCGCGAGTTCTTCGCGGCTGACGAAATCCTGGCCGTCTTCGCACTGCCTGATCGTCGCCTGCAGGTTGGACCGGATCGCGGTCAGCATGTCGAGATCGCCTTTGAGCATCTCGGGAATGTTTTCGCCGATCAGCAGCTTGCCGAGGTCCTGCAGGTTCGGCAGCCCCTCGAGGAACAAGACCCGCTCGATCAGCGAATCAGCCATCTTCATGGCCTTGATCGAGCGCCCGTACTCGTAGTCGTTGAAGCGACCCAGGCCCCAGTCCCTGGCCATGCGGGCGTGCAGGAACAGTTGATTGATAGCCGTGAGCTGGTCTTTCAGACAGAGGTTCAGGCCCTGGATGATCTGTGGATCACCTTTCATTGGATGTTTCTCCGGTTAGGTAACGGTTCGACTTGCTGGCTATCCGGCTGAGGAATTGCTTGCCTGGATCTACCTTCAGAGTCTAGCGACAAAAGTGCACGCAGACAATATAACTCATTGTTTTTAAAGTTTTTTACTGCGAATTCACAGCAGATACCAATATTATTGCCAATCATTCTCATTCCGACTATTATACGCATATTGAGTGACGACTGACAGGAGCGGGCCATGTACGTATGCGTTTGCAACAAGGTCACCGACCACCAGATCCGGGAGGCCGCCGAACGCGGACTCGAGACATTCGACGAACTGTGCAGCCAGCTGCGGGTCGCCACCTGCTGCGGTCGCTGCCGCGACTGCGCACACCGCGTGCTCGACGAGGCCAGGGCCGAGCGCTGGTCGCAGGATGTCGCACTGGCCTATGCATGAGAGGCTTTCGATGAAGCACTTACTTACCCTCGCCCCTTCGTGGCTGCGCGACCTGCTCCATCGGGCGGTTTCCTCGGCCAGCAGCAGCCGGCGCCACAGGCGCCATCGACTGCTCGCCCGCCTGGCCTTCGAAGCCAGAACGACAAACGACCACTGAGACGGTTTCCGAATGATCCCCGTACCGAACCCAAGCGTGGGTTCGGTCGGTTCCATGCCATGAGTTCGCGTATCGCCCTTTTGTTGTTGTCGTGCCTGCTGCCATGGGAGGCCGTCGCTTCGAACCAGGCCAAGCTGGTCGCACCAACACGGGATTTCTCAACGGCCGAACAGTCCGAGGCCTTCCCGGGCGGGACGACGACGACACGCCGCGCCCAAGACCGGGCACTGTTCTCACACCCCGCCGCGAACCTCGACGACGGCACACGGCTCGAGTTCCAACTCGGCAAAGCCCTGTTCCAGAAGACCTGGGTCAGCGCCCCGGCCTCGACCGGGGCATCGGATGGACTCGGCCCCCTGTACAACGCACGCTCCTGTGCGCAGTGCCACATCCGCAACGGACGCGGTCACCCACCCGAACACGAGGGCGACAGCGCCACGTCGATACTGCTGCGTATCGACATCCCGGCGCAGAACCACGAACAGCAACAGCGTCTCGCTCGCGGCGAGGTCAGCAATATCGCCGAACCGACGTACGGTCGCCAGTTGCAGGGCTTCGCGGTCGGCGGTCTGCCCGCGGAGCACCATCTGCGGGTGAGCTACTCACCCCTGAACGTCACGCTGGCGGACGGCAGTACCGTCGAGTTACGCAATCCCGGATACGTGCCGACAGACCTCGGTTACGGGCCCTTGCACCCGCAAACCCGCCTGTCGCCGCGCATCGCGCCGCCGATGATCGGCCTCGGACTCGTCCAGGCCATCGACGTGCAGGACCTGATGGCGGGTGCCGATCCGAACGACGCCGATGGCGACGGGATCTCCGGTCGGGCCAACTACGTGTGGAGCGTAAGCCGGCAGGCCATAGCCGTCGGCCGGTTCGGACACAAGGCCGGCCAGGCCAGCCTCGACGAGCAGGTCCAGGACGCGTTCTTCCACGATATCGGCCTCTCGGTACCAGCGTATCCGGCCGGGTCGGGCGAATGCACCCGCGCCCAAACCGGCTGCCTGGATGCAGCGAACGGCAACAGTCCGCGGCACCAGGGCCTCGAAGTCGGCGAAGAGACCGTCAGGTTGACCGGGTTGTACACGGCAGGCCTGGCCGTCCCCATGCGAAAACGGGCGGGCGACCCCGCAGTGCTGGCAGGCAAACGCCTGTTCTACGAAACCGGCTGCGTGAAATGCCACGCGCCAAAATTCGTCACGTCCAGTGACGCGGCCCCCGTCTTTGCCAACGAGCTGATCTGGCCCTACAGCGACTTCCTGCTGCATGACATGGGTGAGGGGCTGGCAGACCACCGTCCGGAGGGGCAGGCCAATGGCCGGGAATGGCGCACCCCGCCACTGTGGGGGCTGGGACAGACGGTGACCGTTGGAAACCGCGAGAGCTACCTCCACGATGGCCGTGCCCGGTCTGTACTCGAAGCCGTGCTCTGGCACGGTGGCGAGGCACAGTCGCAACGCGATGCGGTGATCGCCATGGATCCAACCGATCGCACGAGCCTGCTGACTTTTCTCGCCAGCCTGTAGCCGAAGGATGAAGTGCCCGATGCAGAAACCCCCCCTTGCCGGCTGCCTGTTGGCCACGTTGATCGCAACGCAGCTGGCCGTTGCATCCGTTGCGGCCGGCGATGCCGACACCGCGAACCTGGCGGTTGCCGATGAACACATCGTGCCCGCTTACCAGGCGTTGCAGGAGCAGACGGCGGCACTCGACGCCGCGGCGCAGGCCGGCTGCCTCGCCCCGGATGGGCGCAGCCAGATGCAAAACGCCTTTGCCAGCGCCTTCCTGGCCTGGCAGGACATTCAGCATATCCGCTTCGGCCCGGTCCAATACCTGTCGCGCGATTTCCGGTTCCAGATGTGGCCGGACAAACGCGGCTCCGTCGGCAAGCATCTCGCACGCCTGCTCGCCAGCGGCGATCCCGCGGCGCTCGAGACCGCGACCTTCGCCAGTGGCAGTGTCGCGGTCCAGGGATTCAGCGCGCTGGAACGCCTGCTGTACGGCAGCGAGGGCGGCGGGCGCGAGTGGCAATGCCAGGTGATAAACGCGATCACCAACAACCTGCAACAGATGGCCACCGACACGCTGGTCGGCTGGACCACGGGCGACGAATCCCACCACCGGATGTTCGCAACGGCTGGTGACGGCAACGCGCTCTACGATTCCGCCGGAGAACTGAGCGGCAAATTGCTGAACAGCCTGCACACCCAGCTCGAACTGGTCATCGACCGGAAGCTGCGACGGCCGCTGGACGACAACATGGCCAAGGCACGCCCGAAACGCGCCGAGGCCTGGCGCAGCGGACTTTCGCTACCGGCCATCACTCGCAACATCGAGGCGCTGCGCGCGCTTTATCGCGTCGGCTTCGCCCGCATACTCGGCGACAAGGCACTGGACGCACGTATCGAGGCGGGCTTCGAGTCGGCCCTGGCAACGGCGGCAGGTATTGGCCTGCCGCTGCACGAGGCCGTAAAGGATGACGCGCAACGTCAGCAGCTGGAGCGCCTGCTGGCGGACCTCGAACGGCTCGCACAAGACATCGGCCGTGAACTGACCTCGGCACTCGGACTCTCACTCGGGTTCAACAGTCTCGATGGCGATTGACCGACGACGTTTCCTGCAGATGCTGGCGGCCGGCCCGTTGCTGTCGCCGGCAGGCGCCGCCCATGCAGCGGAAGTGACGAGACTCCTGAGTTGTCGCAGCGATACCGGCAGACGTTTTTTCGCCACGCTGTTCGACACCGGCGGACGTATCGTGTTCGACACACCGCTGCCGGGCCGTGGTCACGCGATCGCCGTCTCACCCAGCCGGCAGCTGGCCGTCGCCGTTGCGCGCCGTCCCGGCAATTTCCTGGTGCTGTTCGATGCCACCGATGGCCGGGTACTGCACCAGGCACACACGCCGGAAGGTCGCCATTGCCTCGGACACGCGGTATTCAGCAGCGACGGTAAACGGCTTTACACGACGGAGAACGCCTTCGACGCACGTCGCGGCGTGATCGGCGTCTACGAGGTCGACGAAACCCTCAGGCGCATCGGCGAGTTCGACAGCCACGGCATCGGGCCGCATGAACTCCACTGGATGGCCGACGGTCGCCGGCTGGCGGTCGCCAACGGCGGCATCCTGACCCACCCGGACACCCCGCGAGCCAAGCTGAACCTGGACGAAATGCGCGCCAACCTGGCGCTGATCGACTGTCGGACCGGCGAGCTGCTGAGCCGTTACGAAACACCGGAACGCTGGCAGAAACTGAGCATCCGTCACCTCGACGTGTCTCCGGACGACAGCATCGCGCTGGCCATGCAGTACGAAGGTCCGCGCAATCACCGGCCACCGCTGGTTGCGGTCCAGCGTGGCGAAAACGCACCGACCTGGCTGCACGCACCGGACGAGGTGCAGCAACAGATGCGCAATTATTGCGGCAGTGTGGCTTTCGCCCTCGACGGCGCCGGATTCGCCGTTACCTCTCCGCGTGGCGGCATCATCACCTGCTGGCGACAGGGCAGCGGGTTTACCGGGTATTGGAAGCAACAGGATGCCAGCGGCGTGGCCGCGTCAGTTGACGGATTCTGGGTCAGTGACGGCAGTGGAGGCCTCGTCACCCCCGGTCGAGCCTCCAGGCTCCGGTTCGAGGGGATTCACTGGGACAATCACATGCGATTGCAGGCTTTATGATCGAGCCCAGGTGCACCGAGCACCGTCTATCCCGCGATCCGGCTAGCGCTTGCGACGCACCAGGAAAGGCACGTCGGCAACAAACAACAGTGCCGGCCGCAATTCGGAAACCTGGGCGGGTCCGGCATCACTCAGATCGAGGAACAGCAGCTGACCTCCCTGGACAAGATACTGGCTCCCACCGATACCGCCCGTGGTCACATCTCCGTCGCGGATGCTGTGCGCCTGAACGCTGAGCAGGAAGAGACTGCCCGGATCCTCACCGAACAATACCGAAACATCGACGATACCCGAACTTTCCCAATCACCGATATCATCCGGATCGCCGTCTGTTTGTCCCAGTTCTGTCGTGGGAACCGCGCCGCGGTCGATCTGGGCGACACGAACGGGATCGATGCCGGCAATGCCACTCGGGAACTGCCAGACCGATGCCTCTTCGCGTGATGCCAAGCCGAAGCCACCAACCGACCGGTCTTCCTGCACGACGATCGTGCCGTTGTCGGCCCAGTCCAGGTTGTCCGGGTTGCGCAAACCGAAGTCCCGATTGTCGGCATCGTCGCCGTCGTAAAGGATCTCCAACTTGGCACCCACCGGCTGACCGTTTTGAAAGTCGATATCGATGGTGTACATCGTGCCCCATGCATCAGACGGAAACAGCGAGAACCGTCCTGTCGACGCTATCACTGCACGCGACCCATCGTTCGGGTCCGTTGCAACATCTTCCGGGCGTGACAGATTGAAAGACCCGTTCGCAACTTTTTGCGCATCAAGATTTTCCTGAAGCGCATAGCCATGCTCATCCCAACCCGCGTTGCCAGCCATGCCCGGATCGGGGTTGACAACTTCGACCCAGCTACCCGCCAGGCTGTTGCCGGTGCCGTTGAAATCTTCGGGTGACAATCTGGTCGCGTCGTTGGCTTTCCAGGTGTACAACTTGCCGTTGGCCAACCCGTTGCGGGCCAGAAAGCTGTCGCTACCGGAACCGTCCTGACCAATCCCCTTGTTGCCGACATAGAGGTACAAGGGTGCACCGCCCCGATCATCGCCCATCAGGATACCGACCGTGCTGTCGCTACCCGTATCGACCTGAGTCACGTTCTCCCATCCACCGCGACCCATCGCGGGCACGCCCCAGATGTCGTTACTCGCCGTATCGACTGCCCACATCGAACCACCACCGGTTTCTTCGCCCGTGAAATAGATCCGGTCGGCAAAGCCATTGCCGCCACCGAACTGGTTCGCCTCGATTAGCGCACTGGAACAGAAACGGTTGAAAGACCCGAACTCGAGTTGGCCCGCATGGGTTACGACGGCACCGCTGCGATCGTGAACCGTGTCGTAGGCGGCCCCGGCATCGACGATCATGCGGCTGCGCTTGTCGATGTCGAAATAACTGATTCGGGCACCCGTCAAACGGGTGCCGTTGGCGAGCGAATAGGGTTTGCCGACACTGCTGCCCAGCTCGTGGCTGGCCAGCACACGGACATTGTTGTCGCCCATGTCATAAGCCCCCAATCCGTCGAGGATGCCAACTGGCTGGTAGTCGCCGGCACCGCCCTGGTTCCAGGCTTCACCGACCGTAAACAACACCCGGGTCGTTGCACCATTCAAACCGTCCATCATGGCATCGGTGTAGGCCCCGAACGACAAGGCAACCGCGTTCGACACAGCCACCGCGGCGGCAAACGCGCAAAGCGATTTCTTGACCATCTTCACGAGCGTCGCCGGGTTTGATGGCCGGCGGGCGCCTCGGCACCACCATCCGGCCATGCATCCATTTTGGTTTCATAACGCATGAAACACCTGACGCGCGCACCCGTCGAGCAGTCATCACACCCAAAGCAGGCTTTCCTGCCTTCAAGCCATTCATCACCAACAAACTGGAATATCTGTCGCATCGGGAGAATCAACTGCAAATCGACCAGACAACGTGAACGTCACCGGCCCACAACAACCGTGTCACAAAACCGCTGCTTCTTTTGCGGCATCGCTCGCATGGACTCGATGCCGGACTGGAGAACACGCGCCAGGTGCTGACAGTCAGACCGGCTCGGCGAAAAGGTCATGGGCGTCGTAGCCCGTCACCGTCACCTCGATGAAGTCGCCCGGCCCGACGTCCTCCCAGGCGCCGTCGATGATGACCTGCCCGTCGACCTCCGGCGCATCGCCCGGGCCGCGCGCGACGATGTGGTCTTCGTGCACCTCGTCGATCAGCACGGTCATCTCGCGCCCGACCTGTAGCGCCAGCCTGTCACGGCTGATGTCGGCCTGGATCTCCATGAAGCGCTGCAAGCGGTCCTGCTTGATTTCCTCGGGAACCGGGTCGGGCAGCGCGTTCGCCGTCGCGCCCGCGACCGGCGAATACGCAAAGCAACCCACCCTGTCGAGCTGTGCCTCCTGGATGAAGTCGAGCAGACGGTCGAAATCCTCCTCGGTCTCGCCGGGGAACCCGACGATGAAGGTCGAACGCAACACGAGTTCCGGGCAGATTTCGCGCCAGCGGGCCAGGCGCGTGAGGACCTTTTCCGTCGCCGCCGGGCGCTTCATCAGTTTCAGTATCCGTTCGCTGCCGTGCTGCAGCGGGATGTCGAGGTACGGCAGGATCGCGCACTCGGCCATCAGCGGGACCAGATCGTCGACATGTGGATAGGGATAGACGTAGTGCAGCCGGGTCCACGCGGGCAGCCTGCCGAGCTCGCGCGCGAGCGCCGTCAACCGCGTCTCGACCGGCCTGCCGTTGCAGAAATCGGTGCGGTACTTCAGGTCAACGCCATAGGCGCTGGTGTCCTGCGACACGACCAGCAGTTCGCGCACGCCCGACGCCACCAGCCGCTCGGCCTCGGCGACGACCTCGCCGATCGGGCGACTGACCAGATCGCCGCGCATGCTCGGAATGATGCAGAAGGTGCAACGGTGGTTACAGCCCTCGGAGATCTTCAGGTAGGCATAGTGCCGTGGCGTCAGCTTGATGCCCTGCGGCGGCAGCAGGCTCGTGAACGGGTCGTGCGGCGCCGGCAGGTGGCTGTGCACCGCGTCCATGACCGCCTCGTAGTCGTGTGGCCCGGTGACCGCCAGGACATCGGGATGGGCGGCACGGATCTCGTCTTCGCGCACGCCCAGGCAGCCGGTGACGATGACCCGGCCGTTACCGTCGAGTGCCTCGCCGATCGCGTTCAGCGACTCGGTGACCGCGGCATCGATGAATCCACAAGTGTTGACGACGACGAGGTCGGCGCCCTGGTAGGTGGCGGCCAGCTGGTATCCCTCGGCGCGCAACTGGGTCAGGATGCGCTCGGAATCGACCAGGTTCTTGGGACAACCGAGACTGACAAAACCGACCTTGGGATCTGATGCGCTCATGGGCGCAGTCTAACCTGCGCGCGGAAAGAGCCGCGCATCCGGTTGTTCGGGGGAGTTGAATTGCCGGCCGGAGACATCGCAGCGTTCCCGTCATTGTGACCAGACAATCTCGATGGCTTGGCACCCGGCCGGCCGAAGGCAGTGGCTGCGTCACTGCGCGATACCCGATTTTCCGGCCAAGGGTATGACCAATGAGACGGAACACTACATGTAGTGACGCTTGTTGCAATGCAGCACAAGTTATTGTTGCACTGCAAACAGATTGTTGACAACTGTCCAATCCTCAACCACTTCGTAGCGCAAGAACGGGATTCCAGGACGGAGGCCTGATTCAGGTTAGGAAATTGACCGAAATTTGCCCTGTCACAGCCTTGTCACGCCGCTTTCGGCATGCCAGTATCGGTTAACTCAAGGGTCCACCAAATTAGCATTTTCTAATTTAAAATCCGTGAGTTGCAGCACATAAGAAATGGGAAAGGTTGATCTGGAGGTGTACGAAGTGAAGTCTTTTGTAAGTTGTACTTTCGGCAAGGTCTGCAGCGATATCCCTGGAGCCTGCATCGTGTTGCAAATGATCCTGGTCGTGGCCCTTTCCGGGGTGCTCGGCTACGTGTTCGTAACCCAGGAACTGATGAAATAAAGGCATGTCGCTGCCCTGGCGATACAGCCAGCGCGGCTTGACCCGCCCGAAGACACTGCTTACAGTCCGGCACCTCGCCTGAGGTGCCTCGCGTTCTCTTCACCGAACCCGAGGTTAAACGGGAAGTCGGTGCTCTCCGGGGAACACCCCGCCAGACAATCCAACACTGCCCCCGCAACGGTGATCGGTTAGTCCGTCCGCCATCTGCCACTGCGTAATCCGCGCGGGAAGGCGTCGGCCGGAGACCCCGCAGGGTCGAACCGTCAGTCCGGATACCGGCCTTCGGCATTCATTCACCACGTCGCGGCGGGCTGCGTGAGGCGATGCCGCTTTACGCCGGTCGACTGCCGGTCCGCGGCGCCTCCCTGTACCCGGCGACCTCGACCCGGCAGTGCGGTGGGCGCTGCCGCCGGAGCACCCACAGCATCATGTTGAGAAATGCACTCCCCGTCAGCTGCCTGGCCGCCTGCCTGGTCGGCACCGTCACCGCCGAGACCGCCAGCCTGCCGCCGATCGTCATCACGGCATCACGTACCGCGACGACGCTGGACCGGGTCCCGGCCAGCATCGCGGTCATCGAACGCGAGGACATCGCGCAGTCGCAGACCAACGACATCGGCGAGTTGCTGCGTGGCCTGCCCGGCATCGATATCGGCCGCAACGGTGGCCCGGGACAGGTCACGTCACTGTTCCTGCGCGGCGCGGAGAGCGACCATACCCTGATCCTGCTCGACGGCGTGCCGATCAACCCGGGCACGATCGGCAACACCGCCATCCAGAACATCGACCCACGCCTGGTCGAGCGCGTCGAGATCGTGCGTGGGCCACTGTCGAGCCTGTATGGCTCCGCTGCCATCGGCGGCGTCGTCAATCTCATTACCCGGGAGCCTGCCGCGCAGGGCGAGAGCGGGCATGTCGAGATCCAGGCCGGCAGCTACGACACGGTCAACATCAACGCCGGCGTGGCAATGGCAAACGGACCGACCAACCTCGCCGTCAGCCTGTCGCACCAGGAGAGCAGGGGATACCCGGCGCAGACCGGCGACACGTTCGACAGCGGGTACGAGAACAACAGCATCCAGGCGCGCTTCGGCCAGCGGCTCGGACGACACAAGCTCCGGCTGAATGCCTTCGTCACCCGCGGCACGACCGCGTACTCGGCGTTTGGCGCACCGCTGGACCAGGACTTCGACAACAGCGTGATCAGTCTCGGCCTCGACAGCGCCCTGCGCGACAACTGGGACTCGCGACTGACGATCAGCCGCAGCACCGATTTCATCGACCAGAACCAGGCCAACTTCCTCGGTGATCTCGACTACACGCGCAGCACGCGACAACGGCTGGACTGGCAGAACGACTACCGCTGGATGCCCGGCAACGTCCTGATCGGTGGCGTCACGCTGGAACGGGAGAACACCAGGGCCCTCAGTTATGGCACCGGTTTCGACGAGGACCGCGACAACCAGGCAGTGTACGTGCAGAACCAGTACGTCAACGGACCACACAGCGCCGTCGTCGCCCTGCGCTGGAGCCACTACGAAGACTTCGGCGACCATCCGACCTGGAACCTGGGCTATGGCTACCAGGTGGACGCCGCCACGCGACTGCACGCCAGCCTGGGCACAGCCTACCGGGCGCCGAGCGGCACCGACCTGTACGGCTTCGGCGGCAACCCCGACCTCGACCCGGAGACCTCCCGCTCGATCGAACTCGGCATCCGCCGCGAACTCGGCCAACACGCCAGCGTTGCCGCGACCGGGTATCACACGGAGATCGACAACCTGATCGTGTACACCGGCACGTTCCCGACCGGTCGCAACGAGAACGTCGAGCAATCATCCATCACCGGTGTCGAACTGGCCTACGACTACCTGCGCGGCCCGTGGCGGCTGCACGCCGGCATCGACTGGAAGGAGCCGCGCGACGACACCAACGATACCTGGCTGCCCCGGCGCGCCCGCATTGCCGGCACGTTCGCCCTCGGATACCGGCACAGCGACTGGGATGCCAACCTGGAGATTCTGCACCAGGGCGACCGCCGGGACTCGCTGTTCAACAACGTCGAACTGTCGGCCTACACGCTCACGAACACGACACTGCGCTGGCATCTCTCCGCGGACACGACGCTGGAGGGCCGCATCGAGAACCTGTTCGACACCGACTACGAACTGGCGGGCGGCTACAATACCCCGGACCGCAGCATTTACCTCGGCTTGCGGATAGACTCCGATTGATCTCAGCAGCCAGAGAGCGCCGTACATGCCCAAGCGACTGACCCGCATCTACACGCGCACCGGCGACGACGGCACGACCGGCGTCGTCGGTGACGAACGCCTGTACAAGGATGATCCGCTGATCGAGGCCATCGGCAGCATCGATGAGCTGAACAGCGCCGTCGGCCTGCTGCGCGCCAGCAACACCGGCAGCGACATCGATCCGCAGTTGGAGGTCATCCAGCATCGGCTGTTCGACATCGGTGGCGAGCTCGCGCTGCAGGTCAACGACGGCCTCGCCGACACGACCGTGGCGCAACTGGAACAATGGCTGGACGCGCACAACGCGTCGCTGCCACCACTGGAGGAATTCGTCCTCCCCGGCGGCAACGAGCCCGCGGCACGCTGCCACCTGGCCCGTTGCATCTGCCGCCGCGCCGAGCGGAACCTGGTACGCCTGTCGCACCGCGCCGTCGTCAACCCGGTTTCGGTCCACTACCTCAACCGGCTGTCCGACCTGTTGTTTGTCGTTGCACGGGTGCTGGCACGACGCGACGGCGGCATCGAAGTGACGTGGCGCAAGGGCATCTGAACAACGGCGACACGATCGAACACGGCGGGCGCGCTAGAATGCCCGCCAGATTCGATGATCCGGCAACTGAGTAGGGAGCGCGGTACGTGATGGCAAAGAAACCGGTGGTCGTAGTCGGCATGGGAGAGATGGGCAGCGTGTTCGCGCGCGCCTTCCTGAAGCAGGGACATCCCGTGTACCCGGTCAATCGCCACACCAACATGAAGAAACTGGCGCGCAAGCTGCCACAGCCACGCACCGTCGTCGTCGCCGTCGGCGAAAACGATCTGCAGTCAGTCCTGAAGACGATTCCGGCGGACTGGCGCAAGCGCCTGACACTGCTGCAGAACGAACTGTTGCCGGATGACTACCGGGAACTGGGCAAGGTCACCGTGATCTCGGTCTGGTTCGAGAAGAAGAAGGGCCAGGACAGCAAGGTCATCATCCCTTCGCCGGCGCAGGGACCACGCACCAAGCTGCTGCAGAAGGCCCTGTCGACCCTCGACATACCGGTCCGGGTCGTCGAGAAGCAGCGAGAGATGCTGTTCGAACTGGTGCTGAAGAATCTCTACATACTGACCAGCAACATCGCCGGGCTGCGTGTCGGCGGCACTGTCGGCGAACTCTGGCGCGACCATCCCGAATTCGCACGCAAGGTCGCCAACGACGTGATTCGCCTGCAGGAGGCGCTGACGGGTTCGCGCTTCAACAACGACGAACTGGTCAGCGCCATGGTCACCGCGTTCGACGGTGACCCGGCCCACAAGTGCATGGGCCGCAGCGCGCCGGCACGGCTCGAACGGGCCCTGGCGCACGCCGATCGGCTCGGCATCGAACTGCCGACCCTGCGCGAGATCGCGGACGAACAGTCGGCCGGCGACAACACGGCGGCGCCGTTGTGAACGACGGTAACGAGATCCTGCCCGGCAGCGCGGTCACCCTGCACCTGCGCATCCTGCTCGAAGACGGCAGCGAGGTCCTCAGCACCTTCGGCGAGGAGCCGGTATCGCTGGTGATGGGCGACGGTACGCTGCAACCCGGCCTGGAACTGGCCCTGTACGGCCTGAAGCCGGGTGACACCCAGACCCTGAACCTGATGCCCGACCAGGCCTATGGCCCGCGCAACCCGGCCCTGATTCAGCACCTTCCCCGCAGCGACTTCGACACCGATTTCGAACCCGAATCCGGCCAGGTGATTGCGTTCCAGCTGCCCGATGGCGAAGAGACCGCCGGCATCGTGCTCGAGGTCGGCGAAGGCCAGGTCGAGGTCGATTTCAACCACCCCCTGGCCGGCCACGAGATCACATTCGGCGTCGAGATACTCGACGTCGGCAAGCCGGTGACGGCGGGCGACGGGGTTTGAGCCCTCGTCCTTCCAGCAAGACCGGCGCACCGCCCTAAAGGTGTTGCGCCCTGCAAGCCTGCCCGTCATTCCCTATATGGTCTCCTCCCGTTTTGCAAGCACGTGCGGTTTTCGATGACAGGGACAGGATTGCTTCCGTATATCCGGCCTGTTTGTGGGGAACGGGCCCCTGGCCTCGATGAAGTACGCGCGTATCGTCCTATTCGGCGAAGCGGCTTGTGTTGCCTCGGGAATGATCAGGTTTGCGATACGCCGGTCTGACCTGTTGTGTCATCGTTTGCCGTTCATGCTTTGCAATCGTGGAAGGGTTACCTCCTTGGGGTTATCGGTGCGCCGTCGACTCAGTTAGGCGGCCTGGTAGACCGTTTTGTGGGCCAGGATCGCCCAGCCGATGCGTGCCATCTTGTTCGCCAGGGCGATGGTGGCCCGGTTGACGCCGCGCTCGGCCTTGAGCCGGTTGATCCATCGACTCAGGCGGTCGTCCTTGTGATCCGACTGGATGATCACCGCGCGGGCGCCATGTGCCAATAAGCTGCGCAGATAGCGATCACCACGTTTGCTGATGCCGAGCAGGACCTCCTTGCCGCCGCTGCTGTGTTGCCGGGGCACCAGACCCACGGCGGCGGATACGTCGCGACCCCGGCGGAAGGCCTGACCGTTGCCGACCACACTGTAGAAGACGCTGGCCACGATCGGGCCAAACCCCGGGATGCTCTGCAGGCGTTGGCAGGCCTCATTCTGGTGCGACAGGCGGGTGACTTCCCGGGTGTAGGCATCGATCTGCTCATCGAGCATCTGCAACTGCTGGTAGCTTTGCATCAGCAGGCGGCGAAACAGGTCGCTCAGGCCATTGTCGGCGTCTTCCAGGATCTCAGGCAGGCGTCGCCGTACGACAGGGATGCCCTTGGGCAACAC
>JAGRGW010000544.1 GCA_020445315.1 Gammaproteobacteria bacterium | reverse complement strand
TCGCTGGCGCGCAGCGTCTGCAGGCGCAGGGACAGATCATCGAAGGTCTCGAACATGCCGCCACGCAATTGCGAGGTGCCATCGCCGACAGTGAACGAACGCAGGTTGTGTTCGGCGTGCTGCTTGCCAATCACCAGCAGGCTCTCGCGAAAGCCCGTCGTCAGCACCATGACCTGGTCGATGTAATCCACCGCCTGACCGGCCAGCGTGGCCTCGATCAACCAGTCGCTGATGCGCTGCTCGAGGGCACCGATCGCGCCACCGGCCCGCTCACCGGCCAGGTGGGTCTGTCGCAGCGCCTCGTTGACACGCAGGCTGCCGTCGACGAACTCGGCGAAACGCTGCTCCAGCTGGTAGAGCTCCTCCGCCAGCGGGCCATCCCGGGTGAACTGGTCCAGCGCTTCGAGGACGTCGACGATACGACGCGATTCGGCTATGAGCCACCGGTCGCGATTGAGGTAGCTGCGACTGAGTTTCTCGATGTCTCCGAACACCCGGGTGAGGCGGTCCGCGAGGCCGGCGTTGGCCTGCATCTCCCCGATGTGCTGCCCCGTGACCTGGCTGGACAGGGTCTTGATACGGTCGAGCGACAGGTAGGTGAACCCACCCAACAGCAACAGGGCCAACGCATTGACGGCAACAAGGCGAAGCAGTTTTCCGCTCAGCCCCGATCCGAACGTCAGTCGCGACAGCAGCATGGCGTCCGCCTACTCGGCGGTCCGCACCAGCGTCGCCCCCCGCAACACGATCGGCCGCGGCCGGATACCGTGCTTTTCCATCACCGTCACGTTGATGATGCGACGGCCGCGGAAATTGCGCGTGACCGGCAGGTCCGAAACCGGCGTGCCCTGCATCGCCTGCAGCAGCAACCCGGCAGCGGCGCTGCCCTGTTCCTGCCCGGTCTTGACCACGGCGCTCAACGCACCCTGCTCGACATGGTAACGGTTCGCGCCAAGCGTCAACCCACCATATACGGCCTCCAGGGCGGCAAAGACCCGGGCATGATCGAGCGCAGTGCCGCGGTCATCGGTGATGCCTTCGAGGCTGTCGA
>JAGRGW010000127.1 GCA_020445315.1 Gammaproteobacteria bacterium | reverse complement strand
CGGCGATCCTTGTGGACTTGAGGCGTGCCGGCGGCAGAATGCTCCATGTTAGAATTCCCAGAAAATTCAGGCAGTTCTTGAATAACAAAGCAGGCAGCTTACCAGAGTGGAACCGACCGATAATCCCCCGATCAGTGACCCCTTGAGCAGTTGCAGCAGCTCGGAACCCTTCGCGCTGCAGGTCATCGGCGACAGCATGGAACCCGAGTTCCCGGACAGCTGTATCGTCGTCATCGAGCCGTCCGACTGGTGCCAGGACGGCATGTTCATCATGGCGCTCGTGGAAGGCGTGCGCTGGTTTAGACAGTACCGCAAGGACGACGCCGGTGAATCACTGGTCGCGCTCAACGATGTCTACCCGGCGATCGACCTGACCGGGCTCGACTGGAAGGTCGAGGGCATCATCATGCAACGCAACCTGCGACGCAGCCAGACACCGAGCGGCCGCCGCGAGGTCAAACACTACAAGTACGGCTGACGCCGGCCGACGTCAACCGCGGATACCGGCACCGTCGGGCATCAGGCGATGGCCGCGGCCAGGCGATCCTGCAGGATATCGATCAGCATCGGGTGCTCGCCCACCAGTGACGAGACACAGACCTCGAGCCCGGGGTGGAACGCCATAGCCTTGGCACAGATGGTCCCGATATCACCACCGGGACCGGCATGGCTCCCCGGCGAGATGAACATCATCGCCAGCACCACGTGACGATGCCCTGCCGCCGCAGCCGCGGCGAGCGCCTGCTGCAGCAATTGGCCGTTGAAGTCGTAGCTGGCACCGCTGCGCCGCTCCATGACAGCCTCGGTCAGCCTCACCGATGCCGGCAGGCGCTTTTTGAGCGTGGCGGCGGCAGCCTCGCGGACGGCGGTGACCTCGGGGATCGGCGAACCGTGATCGACGACGATGACATGGTCGGGCGGCACTGCCGACTGGCCGGTACATTTTTTCACGTTGTCCGCGAGGATTTCCGCCAGGCGCGGATCACCCCCGGGCAGCGGCGACAGCACATCGGCCTGTATCAGCCGAAAATCACCAAACGACTGCGCCAGTTCGGCCGCCTGTTCCGGAATGAACGACGTCAACGCACGACTGCGGCCGAAGAACAGGGGCAGTACGACGAATTCGCGTTGCCCTTCCGCCAATTGCTCGCGTAGAAACAGCGTCAGCGTGCTTGCGCCTTTCCCGTCGAGCTGGTCAGCGGAGACGCGGTCGGCATGTTGCAGCGACACCGGGTACACGGTCTGGCCGATGCGCTCGGAAAGGTTGCGGGCAATGCGGCGCAGGCTCAGTGTTGCGGCCGGGCGCGTCGAGCCGTTGTCGACGAGCAGCAGTGTTGGCGAGTTCACGAGGTATCCGGTAGACAATGGGTTTCGAAATCTATTCGGCGCCGAATTCTGCCCCAGGCCGTCGGGCAGTTCCCCTGCATTGTGCGCAGATTATGCGACCAGTGCCTGCAAAGAGAGCCCGACCAGGGTCAACGCCGTTGCGCTCAGCAACACCGGTTTCGGGCTGACCGGCCGCATCCAGACGCGCACTACGCCGATCAGGATCGCCACCCCGAACAAGAGGCCCGGCCAGTTCCCAACCGCGATGTACAGACCCGCGCCGACCAGCAACCCCCACAACAGGAACAGCACGCGCACGACCAGCACGGTGCGCTGCCCGCCGTAGCGGACGGCAAATGACAGTTTACCCGCCTCGCGATCGGTTGCGATCTGCGGTGGCTGGTGCGACAACAACAGGGCGACAGCGAGCAGTCCGAAAGCGAAACTGCCCAACCACCAGCCCGTGTCGAAACCGAAACCGGCAACCAGCCAAAGGCAACCGAAAACACCCGGGCCGTAACAAACGCCGGTCACCCATTCGCCGAAATGCGTGTACGACAACGGTCGGTCGCCGGCATTGTAGGCATAACCCAACAGCACCAGCGGCAGCGCCGGCAGCAGGATCCACCACTGCTGACCCAGCCACAGTACGTACAGGCCGAGCAGACCGCCCGCCAGCAGGCTGAGCAGGCCATGCCGGGCGGCGGTGGCTGGTTCGCCATCATGGAACCGTACCCAGGAAGTGAACTTCTCGACATCGGCGCCGAGGCGCCAGTCGGCCGCGTCGTTGAGCAGGTTGATCCCGTGCTGCAACAGGACGACGGCCAGCGTCGCCAGTGCGACGGTGGATGGTGCGGCCACGCGATCGGCGGCCAGCAGAAACACACCCAGTCCGGGCAGGATCGAGACCAGGTAGATGGGGGGATTCAGCGCCGCGAGCCAGGACGGCCGCGGCGCTGATACGGCAGGTTCCACGAGAACGGTTCCCCGTGGCGCCGGACTTATGCCATTGCCGGCACTGCCATGCCCGCGCGGAACTGATCCAGTGCCGCGCGGAACCAGTCGGCGTGCTGCCGCTCGGAATCCACGACGCGCTGGTAGACCTCGGCTGCACGCGGGTTGTTCTCGGCGATGGCCTGGTCGCGGAAATGTGGATAGATGTCGCGGTACTCACGCTCCTCGACACTGATTGCGACGGCGAGTGCCTTCTCGACAACACCCTCGGGATTCTGCGCGATCAGGGCATCGCAGTTGGCCCGGATCGTCGTGAGCGCGTCGATTGCACGCTGCGTGTCTTCGCCACGCTCGGGCTGGCCGAGATCCTGGTACAACTCACGCAGCCACACCGCATGCAGTTTTTCCTCGCCGGCGACCTTACGGAACAGCGAGGCCAGTTCCGGTTGTCCGGCCTTCTCCGCCCAACGGGCGAATTCCGGGTACATGATCTGGTTCTCGTACTCCTCGACATCGACGAAGGACGCCGCCGTCTGCGCACCGTTCTCTTTCTGCTGCGCGGCCGCAAAACACTCAAAGATCATGGCCTCGGTAATCTCTGGTTTACTCATTTCCTCTCCTCGTTGGTTATCGACGACCCGTTGGTCGAAAAGGCTGCCCGCCGGACCGGATGCCCGGCAGCACCGAATATAGCCGGACTGCGCTGCCTGCGCTCATTCTTTGTTAAGGCTCTTGGCTGCGATCTCGTACACATCCTTGGACACTTTTGCATCGAGCACGGCCTGCAGGGCGGCCTGCATGGCCTGCTGCCGGCCACTGTCGTAACGGTTCCAACGCGACAGGGCGCGCAACAGGCGTGCCGCGATCTGCGGGTTCTCGGGGTCCAACGCGAGCACCTGGTCGCGCAGGAACGCGTAACCGCTACCGTCGGCAGCATGGAAACGCACCGGGTTGGCGTTGGCGAAGGCGCCGATCAACGAACGCACCTTGTTCGGATTCCTCATCGAGAACGCCGGATGTCCCATCAGTTCGCGCACCCGGTCCAGGGTATCGGGGCGGCTCGACGACGCCTGTACCGCGAACCACTTGTCCATGACCAGGGCATCGCCGCGCCAGCGCTGCTCGAAGTCCGCCAATACCGCGAGACGCTGCGGGTGATCACCATCGACGATCAAGGCCATCGCCGCCATAACATCGGTCATGTTGTGCTGCCTGTCATACTGCGCAAGGCACAGATCATCGGCGGCACCACCGGCCGCGAGATAGTAAAGCGCACGATTCTTGAGGCTGCGTCGACCGATCTGCCCCGGTTCCGGTGCGTAGACCGCATCGCCGTCGAGACGCCGATAGGTGGACTCGAGCGAATCACGCAACTGTCGTCCGATCGTCACGCAGACCGCCTCGCGCGCCGCATGCAGTGCGTCGATATCGACCGTGTCCATGAAATCACCGAGATAACCCAGCGCCGGCAGGCTCAGCACTTCCGCGAGCAGGGCCGGGTCTCCATCCACGTCGGCCAGCGCACGGGCAAAGGCATCGACCAGGCCTGACGGGACCTCGAGTGCACGGCCGGCGGCCGCATCGGCAGCGAGCTGCAGCAATACCCGGCGCGCCAGCACCTGTGCCGCGTCCCAGCGATTGAACCCGTCGCTGTCGTGCGCCATCAGGAACATCAACTGCTCGTCGCTGTAATCGAACTCGAGCTTGACCGGCGCGCTGAAGCCGCGCAGCAGCGACGGCACCGGTTCGCTGTCGACAGCATGGAAGACGAAAGACTGCTCGGCGTCGGTCAGGCGCAGCGTGTGCTGCGTTGCCGCGTCGGGTCCGTCATCGAGACGCACGGCCATGTCACGGCCGTCTGCACCGACCAGGCCGGTCACGATAGGTATCAGGAAGGGTGGCTTGTCGGTCTGGCCGGGCGTATCGGGCACAGACTGCGCGAAGGTCAGCGTGTAGGTCGACTGCGCCGCATCGTATTCGCCATCGACGCTGACCCGCGGCGTCCCCGCATAGTCGTACCAGTGCTGTAGCTGGGCCAGGTCCATGCCGGAGGCATCGGCCATGCAACGCACGAAGTCCTCGGTCGTCACGGCCTGTCCGTCGTGACGCTCGAAGTACAGGTCGGTCGCGGCGCGAAACGTCTCGCTGCCGAGCAGCCTGGCCTGCATGCGCACGACCTCGGCACCCTTTTCGTACACGGTCACGGTGTAAAAGTTGTTGATCTCGATGTAGGACGCGGGCCGTATCGGGTGCGCCATCGGCCCCGCGTCCTCGGCGAACTGGTGCGCACGCAGCAGGCGCACGTCGTCGATACGCTTGACGCCCCGCGCGCCCATGTCGGACGAGAACTCCTGGTCGCGGAACACCGTGAAACCCTCTTTCAGCGACAGCTGGAACCAGTCGC
>JAGRGW010000543.1 GCA_020445315.1 Gammaproteobacteria bacterium | reverse complement strand
CTGCCTGTCGGTGCTGACCGATGCCGATTTCTTCCAGGGCAGCGAAGCCTACCTGCGCGAGGCCAGGGCGGCCTGCGAGCTGCCGGTTATCCGCAAGGACTTCATCGTCGATCCCTACCAGGTGGTCGAGGCCAGGGTGATCGGGGCCGACTGCATCCTGCTGATCGCGGCCTGCCTGGACGACGAGCAACTGCACGGCCTGAACCGGCAGGCGCACGAACTCGGCATGGATGTACTGATCGAGGTCCACGATGCCGCGGAACTGGAGCGGGCGCTTGCGACCGGCAACCGCCTGGTTGGCATCAACAATCGCAACCTGCGCACCTTCGAGGTCTCGCTGCAGACCACGATCGACCTGCTCGACGCGATACCGGGCGATCGCCTGGTGGTGACCGAGAGCGGCATCCTGACCGCCGCCGACGTCGCCCTGATGCGGCAGCACGACGTGCATGCCTTCCTGGTCGGCGAGGCCTTCATGCGTGCCGACGACCCGGGCGCGCAGCTTGCGGCATTTTTCGCCACGGCCGGCTGACGCACGGCAACGAGGGACGGGCGGCCGGTTCGGTCAGCCCTGCAGCCCCATCAGCATGCCGCGCTCGGCGCGGTAACTCGATTGCTGCACGACGTGACCCGGGATCACCTCGATATTGCAGGCATCCGACGTCGACAGTTCCGGTGGTATGTGTGAGCGCAGTATGTCGACGACCCGGGTGGTTTCGACGTCGCGCGCGTAACGCGTGATGGTCTGCGAAAAACCGTACTCGCCGTCGAACAGGTCGACGACGATGCGGTTGACCGGCTCGACATCACCGGCGCGCTCGAACACGGCCGCGTGGTCGTCGAACTCGTCCTCGTGCACCCAAAGGCACAACCTGGGATCGGTGATCTTCAGGCCGTGCTTGGTCTTCATCAGGTATTCCCACAGCTTGAAGGCGTCGAACTCGACGAACCTGATGCTGGTTTCCTGGTAGCGATTGACGACCAGGCAGCGCAGCAGTTTCTGGCTGTCCACCAACGGCGAGCCGTCCGGCATGTCACCCTTCCCCGTGTTCCGATGCGACGTGTCTCGTCCGGTTAGCGGCCCGGCGCCAACGGGCTTGAGGTAGTGGGGCAACCTGCATATCTCACCGATTTCCTGCTGCGGCCGCCGATATGCTCGTCGTGACAGGATGTACTCGCTGCAGTCGGCTCGACGTCCTCGTGACGAAAACGGTGAGAAATGCAGGTTAGCGGGTGCCGAAAACGACGATTGTCTTGCCCTTGACGTGGATCAGGCCGCGCTCCTCGAGATCCTTGAGCACGCGTCCGGCCATCTCGCGGGAGCAGCCGACGATACGACCGATCTCCTGCCGGGTGATGCGGATCTGCATGCCGT
>JAGRGW010000542.1 GCA_020445315.1 Gammaproteobacteria bacterium | reverse complement strand
GCGGGTGCGCGCCGCCGCGCGCTTTATAAAACGAGTACGCTCAACCGAGCGCCTACCAACTCATTCCTCGCTCAACATCAACTCGATGTTGGCATCGTCCTTGAGACTCTCGGTGAAATAACTCAACTGTTCGCTGCCCAGCTGGCGCGCCACCTGCGCACCCACTGACCGTTGCTGCGCCTCTTCGAGGTCGGCGAGCACACCACCGGTGACGGCACTGACCTCGACCAGCAGGTAGTCACCGGCTGCATCGACGATACCGGCAAAGTTTCCTGTGCCCTCAGTCGACGGCGCCATCGAGAAGACCTGCTCGCGCACTGCCCCATCGATGCCGAAGTCGTTGCGGCCAACGGCTTCGGCCTGTTCCAGAGCCCAGCCTTTGTCGGCTGCCAACTGTGCCAGGGTGACTTCTCCGGCCCGCAGTTTTGCCAGCAGTTCCGCGCCCCGGGCCTCGGCGAGCCGCGAGGCTTCGTATTGTATGAAGTCCTGTTCAATCTGCTCGCGGTTGGCATCGAATGCCTTCGTGCCTGCCGGTTCGTGCTCGGCGATCCGCACAACGACTGCACGCTGCTGCCCCACTTCGATCAACTCGCTGTTGTTACCCTCGATCAACACATCGTCGGAGAACGCCGTGTTCATGATCTTCGGGTTGTCGAGCGGCGCCGGCAGCGCCCCGTCGCGCGTGGTCCAGTCCGTCGTCTGCACCGACAAGCCCAGGGCCTCGGCCGCCGGCGTCAGGCTGGCCGCATTCTCGTAGGCCGATTCGGCCAGGCGTTCGGCATACTCGAAGTAGAGATTCTCGGCCTCGAACCTGCGGTAGGCGGCCTCGACCTGGTCGCGGACATCTTCGAACGCGGCATCGGTGCCGCCACGGATATCCGTGACCTGAATCAGGTGGAAGCCGAAATCGGTCTTCACCGGCTCGCTGATCGCGTCACGCTCGAGCGCAAACGCGGCTTCTTCGAACTCGGGCACCATGATGCCGCGCTCGACCCACCCCAGGTCGCCACCGCTGGCGGCCGAACCCGGGTCGTCGGAGTTGGTCGCCGCCAGTTCGGCGAAATCACCACCGGCCACGAGCTGGTCACGCAACGCGCTGATTTTCGCCACCGCTTCGGCCAGCGCGGCCGCATCGGCACCAGGCGGCGTCGCCACCAGGATGTGACGCATCGCACGCTCCTCACGGCCGACGAACTCCGCCTTGTGACCGTCGAAGTATCCGCGCAGCGCCTCGTCGTTGACTTCGACCAGTTCGCCCAACGTCTCCGCATCGATCGCCAGGTAGCTCAGGCGGACCCGCTCGGGCGTGGCGTAAAGCGCGAGATTGCCGTCATAGAAGGCGCGCACCGCGTCGTCGGTCACGCCGACGTCATCGCGGCTGCTATCGGCCGGAATACGCAAATAGCTGATCGCGCGCTTCTCGTCACGCAGGCGGATTCGCTCGCCGAGTTCGCGTTCAGTGACGAACGCGCTTTCGCGCACACCGGCGCGAAGCTGGTCGAGCATCATGTCCTGGCGAACCAGCTGTTCGAAGCCCGCGGCACTGAGACCGCGATTGCGTATTGCCGCTTCGTAGACCTGCGCATCGAACCGCCCGTCACGCTGAAAGCCCGGAATCGAGCCAATGAAGCTGCGAGCCTGCGCATCGCCGGTCTGCAGGTTCCAGTCCTGCGCCCTGCCCAGCAGGACACGCTCTTCGATGATCGCATCGAGGACCTGCTTGCGTGTCGCCGCGTCCTCGAACATCTCCGGACGGTAGGCATCACCCAGCTGGTTGCGCATGGCCTCGCGGAAATCACGCACGCGCTGGTCGAGCATGCGTTCGGTGACCGGCTCGCCTTCGACCTTGGCGACTTCGACTTCTCCGCCGACGCCGAGGTACTCCTGGATGCCCCAGAGTGCGAACGGAATACTGATCAGGATGACGATGGCCCAGGCGATCCAGCCCTGGGCTTTATCTCTAATGGCCTGCAACATGATTGACGGGTCTTGTTAGCTTGCTTGGATGAGGAATCGGTACAAAGAAAAACGGGGTATCGAATGATACCCCGTTATGCCATGAATGGCGGAGTGGACGGGACTCGAACCCGCGACCCCCGGCGTGACAGGCCGGTATTCTAACCAACTGAACTACCACTCCAAAAACTTGGTGGGTGCTGCAGGGAT
>JAGRGW010000541.1 GCA_020445315.1 Gammaproteobacteria bacterium | reverse complement strand
GCAACCCGTTTCACCCGTTCAGCACGTTCGACACGGTCACGCTGGGCGGCGTCGCCTACGGCCAGACAGTGCTGGCGCGCACCGCCATGGCCGCCGGCATGGACTGGGACGCCAACGAGGCCCACAGCGCCATCTACGACACGGTCAAGACCGCGGAGCTGTTCTGCCTGATCGTCAATCGCTGGCACCAGCTCGACGATCAGCGCCCCTGGCTGGAAGCGGCGTCGACGTCTGCCTGACGCAGACCCGAGGGTTCCTCGACGCTGAGCCGGGAGCGCTCCCAGTCCACGCCCTCACGTGCCAGCACGGCCTCCACGCGGTCGGCGAGCAATCGCCTTCGCGATGCCTCGTCACCGGTCCGATAGGGACCGGCCGCCGCCAGGAACAGGTACTTTTCATGCCGCAGGTGCTCGCAGGTGGCACGGTAGCGAATCCAGTTCTCATGGTGCTGGTTGACGTGCTGCCAACCCTCGATGACCACGACGACGACACCGAGCAGCCCGGCGTAGACCGCGTATCCCTCGAGGCTGCTGACCAGCGGCACCAGTGCCGCGGCGGCAATCGCGATGATCTTCAGGCGTCGATAGACGGCCTGGTGGGTGCTGCTCCTGTCGTCGAACCAGGCGATCTGGTCCTCGAGGCGCGCGTACCCGGTGTCTTCGGCGTTCATGCCGGCCGCCGCCCCAGGGACAGCAGGCCGGCGCCGGCGACGAGCGCCGCCGCAGCCGCACCCAGCCAGACCGGCTGCACCGGTTGGACGCCGTAGGTCACGAGCCCGACGGCCAACAGCCACGCCAGCACCGCCATGCCGCGCCACAACGGCTGTGCGCCGCGGCCCCACGAGGTCAGGGCCTCGATACTCGAAACCCGGCGAGGTGCCGTCGCCGGCCGCTCGACCGGCCTCGGCGGCTCGTCGAGGATCGAGCGGATCCGTGCGAGAACGCGTTCGAAGCCCTCGTGCGCCTTGCCGGCACGCCAGTCCGACAGGCGCACCGCCTGCAGGCGCTTGAATTCGAACGGCAGATCCTCGTTCGGGGTGTCGTCGATGATCGTCGTGATGACGATGTTGCGGTCGGCGCCGGCGGCGGCCTCGGTGTGCACCCAGCGTGAACCGATCGAATGCCGCGACCACAACACGACCACGCACCGGGCCTCGTTGACGGCGGACTCGATGACCTGCGCGTAGTCCATGCCCGGCGGGATCTCCTTGTCCCACCACGCCGACCAGCCCTGCTCGGCAAAGGCATCGGCGAGGCGACGGGCAAACGCCGCATCGTTGCTCGAGTAACTGATGAAAATCTGGCCCATGACGTGGGAACCCCTATCCCTTCCACGTCGAAAAATAGCACGCCAACGGTGCTTCAGACATGCAAAAGGCGGCCGCGGGGCCGCCTTCGGTCCAGCGGACTCGCGCGCGGATCAGCTGTCGGCTTCCTCGGCCGGCCATTTCTTCGCGGCCTCGGTGACGGCGTTTTTCAGGTCGCCATTGGCGTGCATCTCGAGCGTGATGTCACAACCGCCAACCAGTTCGCCGT
>JAGRGW010000126.1:1133-2383 GCA_020445315.1 Gammaproteobacteria bacterium | reverse complement strand
TGCTCAACTACGAGACGGTCAAGTACTTCGGCAACGAGCGCATGGAACTCGAACGCTACGACGGCACGCTGTCCGAGTGGGAACAGTGGGCGGTCAAGAGCCAGACCTCGATGTCGATGCTCAACTTCGCCCAGGGTGCGGTCATCGCTCTCGGCGTAACCCTGGTCATGTACCTGGCGATGCGCGGCGTCGCTGCCGGCGAGATCAGCCTTGGTGACCTGGTGCTGCTGAACGCCTTCCTGCTGCAACTGTTCATCCCGCTCGGTTTCCTCGGCATCGTCTATCGGCAGATCAAGTACTCGCTGGCCGACATGGACCTGATCTTCAAGCTGCTGGAACGCGAGCCGGAGATCAGCGACCGTGACGGTGCGGCCGATCTCGTCGTGCGTGGCGGTACCGTCCGCTTCGAGCACGTGGACTTCGGTTACAACCCGGAGCGGCAGATCCTGCACGCACTTGATTTCGAGGTGCCCGCGGGTCACAAGGTCGCCGTCGTCGGCCACAGCGGGGCCGGCAAGTCGACCCTGGCGCGGCTCATCTACCGCTTCTACGATGTCGACAGCGGCGCCATCACGATCGATGGCCAGGACGTCCGCAACGTGACCCAGGACAGTCTGCGTGCCGCGATCGGCATCGTCCCGCAGGACACGGTGCTGTTCAACGAGTCGATCTATTACAACATCGCCTACGGGCGGCCGCAGGCGACCCGGGCCGAGGTCGAGCGTGCCGCGCAGATGGCGCACATCGCCGATTTCATCGACGGCCTGCCGGAAGGCTGGGACACGGTTGTCGGTGAGCGTGGCCTGAAACTGTCGGGCGGCGAGAAACAACGTGTCGCAATCGCGCGGGCCATACTCAAGCACCCGCAGATCCTGGTCTTCGACGAGGCGACATCGTCGCTCGACAGTCGCACCGAGCAGGCCATCCAGGCGACGCTGGCCGAGGTCGCAGCCGAGCATACGACGTTGGTCATTGCCCACCGGTTGTCGACCGTGGTCGATGCCGACCGCATCCTGGTCATGGCCGCCGGCCGTGTGATCGAGAGCGGTACCCATGCGGAACTGCTCGCGGCCGGCGGTGTGTACCGCGAGATGTGGGAACTGCAACTCAAGGAGCGGGAGCACGGGCGGACCACGGCCTGAGGCCGGCCGGTCGTTTCGGGGACGTACATTCAAGGCGTGAGCAGGAAAGACATCATGCAGATATTCCTGGTCGGCGGCGCGGTGCGCGACGGCCTGCTCGGCCTGCCG
>JAGRGW010000126.1:0-1036 GCA_020445315.1 Gammaproteobacteria bacterium | reverse complement strand
TTCCTGCATCCGCAGACCGGCGACGAGTACGCGCTGGCGCGGCGCGAGCGCAAGCGCGGTGAGGGCTACCGCGGGTTCGACATCGATGCCGGAACGGACGTGACCCTGGAGGAGGACCTGCAGCGACGCGACCTCACGATCAACGCCATGGCCGAGTCCGTGGACGGTGGTGGCCTGTTCGACCCTTTTCGCGGCCGGGACGACCTCGATGCCCGCCTGTTGCGACACGTGTCGCCGGCCTTCGACGAAGACCCGGTACGGGTGCTGCGGGTGGCGCGTTTCGCTGCCAAGCTCGGCGCGCTGGGCTTTCGGGTCGCGCACGCCACCCATCGCCTGATGAAAGACATGGTGGCGCGGGGTGACATGACGCACGTGACCCGCGAGCGGTTCTGGCGCGAGTTGTCGGGCGCGCTCGGGACGGTCGCCCCGTGGCGCTTCTTCGAAGTCCTGCATCGCTGCGGCGCGCTGACCGCGTTGCTGCCGACCCTCGACCGGCAGATGGGGCAGGCTGGCGGCCATGCCGAATCGCCCGACAGTATGCCGATGGCTGCGCTGAAGCGCGTCTGCGCCGTATCGACGGCGCCGGCGGACCGTCTTGCCGCGGCACTGTTCGACAGTATCGACTCGATCGACGCCGTCGATGTGCTGCTCGCAGATTTGCGTGCCGATCGCGACAGCGCGGCGGCGTTGCGTCGGTTGGTTTCCGTCCGCCCCTTCCTGGCCGACGCGGCCGCCGGAGATCCCGGTGCCGTGTACGAGCTGTTGCGCGGCTGGCGTGGTTTCGATCCGTCGGTCGATGTGGTCGTGACGGCCAGGATTGCCGCCGCGATCATCGACCGCCCGGTGCTTGCGGAAGTCGTTGCCGCCGTGCTGCCGGCGGCACGCGCCGTCGATGTCGCGCGGCTGGCCGGGAGCGGTGTGTCCGGTGCCGGGCTTGGGGTTGCGATCGCCGATGCCCGGCGGCGGGCCATCGGCGACGCGATCAGCCGCGCCGGTCTGCTAACGTAGGGGTATGGCGATGCCTGAAACAGCCGTA
>JAGRGW010000540.1 GCA_020445315.1 Gammaproteobacteria bacterium | reverse complement strand
TGATGATGCGAATGTTGGCCTGGTGGGGCACCAGCCAATCGATGTCCGACTTCTGCATGTCGTTGGCATGCAGCGTCTCGTCGACGATCCGCCCCAGGGTGTTGACCGCCATGCGGAACACCTCGTTACCCTTCATCTGCGTGAAGCGCGCCTCGCCCTGGATGCCGTCGATCTCGTACCCCCGCGACACACCACCCGGCACGTGCAGCAATGTCTCGTAGGCACCGTCGGCGTGCAGATGCGAGGAAAGGATGCCCGGCTCGTCCGACGCCTCGAGTACGACGGCGCCGGCGCCATCGCCAAAGAGTACGCAGGTATCGCGGTCGCTCCAGTCGATGATCCGTGAAAACGTCTCGGCACCGATCACCAGCGCGCACTTGGCCGAACCGGTCTTGACGAATTTCTCGGCCACGCCCAGTGCGTAGATGAAACCGGTGCACACGGCCTGCACATCGAATGCGGCACAGCCGTGGATGTCGAGGCGCTGTTGCACCAGGCAGGCCGTGCTGGGAAAAATCTTGTCCGGCGTGGTTGTCGCGACGACGATCAGGTCGACATCGCGCGGATGCCGCCCGGCCGCATCGAGGGCCTGTCGCGCCGCCTGCTCGGCCAGGTCGCAGGTCGTCTGCCCGGGTTCGGCGACGTGGCGCTTGAGAATACCGGTACGCTCACGGATCCACTGGTCGGTGGTGTCGACCATGGACTCGAGGTCGGTGTTGGTCAGTACCTTGTCCGGCAGGCAACTCCCGGTACCGGTGATGCGCGCGTGCGTCGTCATGCGCTCTTCGACACGTCCAGTTGCTGAGCAACGCGCTGCTCGATTCGGTCGGCGATATCGGCCAGGACCTCTTTCTTCGCAATGGCGATCGCGCTGCGAAACGCCAGCGCATCGGCGCCACCGTGGCTCTTGACGACAATACCGCGCAGACCCAGCAGGCTGGCGCCGTTGTAGCGCCGCGGATCGATGCGGCGACGCAGGGCCTTGAGCACCGGCAGCGCGATGATGCCGGACAGCTTGGTCAACAGGTTGCGCTTGAACTCCGCCGCCATGAAATGGCGGATCAGCTTGGCCACACCTTCGGTGTTCTTCAGCGCCACGTTACCGACGAAACC
>JAGRGW010000539.1 GCA_020445315.1 Gammaproteobacteria bacterium | reverse complement strand
ACTTCAACATGCGTGCCGGCATGACGGCGGACCAGGACACCCTGCCCAAGCGGCTGTTGAAAGATGCGGCCAATGTCGGGCCGGCGCAGGGCCGGGTCAACGATCTCGACAAGATGCTCCCCGAGTATTACCAACTGCGGGGTTGGACCGAAGACGGCCAGATCACGCCGGAAACGCGCGCGCGCGTCGGTATCTGATCCGGTCTGTACCCGAGTGGCTGCGCCCCGTCCGGGGCGCAGCCAAATTCCCCGCCTCGCTGAAGGTTGGCCAACCGGGCTTCCTGGCCGACACTATCGCACCGATATCGAGAGAACCTTGACCATGCAGGTACAGCTTGAACTCTACGCGTCGTTGATGGAGTACCTCCCCGAGGATGCCACGCGACATCGCGCGCGGGTCGACGTACCGCCGGGCACGACCGCGCACGCGTTGCTCGAACGCTTTGCCGTTCCGCGGGAAAAGGCCCATCTCGTGTTGCGCAATGGCATCTACCTGCACCAGGAAGACCGCGACGCGGTANNTGCTCGAAGACGGCGACGTACTCGCGGCCTGGCCGCCGGTGGCCGGCGGGTGACGGACCGATCGGGACCGACCATCGTCAAGGAGATGGGGTACAGTCTCGACGAGTTCGCCCGGGTGCTGCCGTCCGCGATGCGCGACTGGCGCGTCGGCGGTGAGCCGGGCCGGTGGGAAGTGAGTATCGACGGAATCCCGGCCGTGTCGATCTCGCTGGTGCCCCAGCCTCCGCGCCGCATGGGCATGTTGTCGATCCCGGTGTCCGCCGTCAGCATCCGTTTCCAGCCACATGCCACCGATGTCGTTGCCGAGTTCATGACGCGGTTCGATCGCGGTTTTCACCGCGGCGGCGGGTAACGCCTGCATTCGGGACTGTCAGCGAGGCCCCGGTGGCGCCTCAAGTTTGTCGTCGGCAGACCGATCAGACGGGCACAGGTTCATGATCTACCGGACGATCGGATGTCTCGCAAACCGTTCCCCTTTCTGATCGCGCTGCTGCTGC
>JAGRGW010000125.1 GCA_020445315.1 Gammaproteobacteria bacterium | reverse complement strand
AACAGGATGATCTGGACGGCGATGGACTGGGTGATGCCTGTGATGCCGATGACGATGGAGACGGTGTCACAGACGCAGTTGATGCCTTTCCGGGAGATGCCGCGGCATCGGTCGATACGGACGGCGACGGACAGCCCGATGATTACAATCCGGGTGCCACCCCCGAACAGCGCGAGTCTTCGTTGCTGATTGTCGACGTCGATGATGACGGGGATGGCGTCAATGACGTTGACGACAATTGCCCGTTGGTGATCAATCAGGACCAATCCGATCGGGACCACGATAGGCTCGGTGATGCCTGCGACCGGATAGAAAACAACCCGATCTGTTTTCCGATGTTCGACACCCGCGGTGGGTTACGGATCATCTGTATCTAGCGGTGCACGCCAGGATGATTTATCGCCGGCCCTCAATCTTCGATAGGCCGTCGAGCCGTTGTGAAAGCAGCCTCCTCGCTGCGCGAGGTATCGTCACGTGCATGCACGCTTCATTGGCATGTCTGCAGTGAGCTGATCCATTCGCGTATCAGTGCGGCGCCGTCGCTATCGACAATGGAAGAAGCCAATGGAGGCATCCCCAGCGCATCTCTGCGGCTCATGCGGGCCAGTAAAACCGAAGCGTCAGGATTGCCTGGCGCAATTACGCGGGCATTGGGTATACCCAGGTCCCCGTTCAAGGGCAGCTCGTCGCAGGTTTGCGTGTCCCCGAATGAAGTCGTATATCGCAGGTCGATGGCGGCAGGCGTTGGTCCGCCCGGCCGATGACATTGGCTGCAGTTGGTGTGCAGATACGCGCGTGCCCGTGAACCGATTGGATGTTGCAGATCAACAGGGCTGGGTAGGGGATCGACGGGTGCGGTGATTGGCGTCAAGATGTCGATGTGAGTGAGGGTGGCAATCTGATCCGACATGTGTCCGGTGGGATACAGGAATCGACGCTTCAATTGATTGCTTTCGAGCCCCAGGACGGTGCCAGCTGCAGATGTATGGCAGGCGAAGCACGCGTTCTCGCTCGGGTAGATCCACGTCTGACCCGCGGTGAGCTTCACTTTCCCGCCAAGCACCCGGGTGGCTTCCGATTGATCGTCGTTCCACTCGTAGGTATAACCACCCCATGTGCCGCCGGGATGATGCATCAACAGGCGTGTCTCAATCAGCTTCCCGGCCAGGCGAAAATGCTTGGCAATGACCGAGCCGACCGGGAAGATCCATTTGTCATCAGGTGCAACGGCAATCGAGGAGCCGTCCGGGATGGCCAAATAACGGTGCTTGTCTGCTCCGTCAGACCAGAATGATGCGTTGACGTCGTATCCAATCAACGACGGTAATGGCTTGGACGGATCAGAAGGTTTGAAGCAACCGGAAGCACTCAGCGTATCCGGTACCTGATCGACGGTCGGTGGCCCTGCGGCGACCAGCTTCATGATGCGTCCGAAGAAGTACACCGCGTACAGCTCGCCGCTACGGTCTTCGGCGAACGCAACGATATTGGCATTGGTGTCGACCAGTTCCTCGTTCTCGTATCCGCCGGCACCATCATGCCGTAGCGCCCAGATTCGACCCGAGACGAAGTCGCCGAAAACATACCTGCCTGCCAGGTCAGCGATAGCTGATCCGCGATAGACGTAGCCTCCCGTCACGGATTGACCCAACTCGCGTGGGTAAACGGTTACGGGTTCGGCGAGTGAACTCTGCGCGGTGCAGTTTTCCGGTTCATACGCCAACTCGCCTTCGCGACAGTCCCACCCATAGTTTCCGCTGTTTTCGACAATGTTGACCTCTTCCTGGGTGAGTTGGCCGACGTCACCGGCCCAAAGATGGCCGGTTTCGCTGTCGAAGCTCCAGCGCCAGGGGTTGCGGAACCCCCATGCAAATATCTCCGGGCACGCCTGGCTGTTCGCCGCCGGGCCACACTTCGGGTTGCCGGCCCAGTGGTTGGAGGCGGGTATCACGTAGCCGGGCGATGGCCAGGCGATGCCGAGTACGCCGATACGCAGAAAGGAACCGAGCAGGCGGGTCGGGTCTTGTGCACGGGTTTGGGGATCTCCGGCCCCACCACCGTCGCCAAGTCCAATAAAGAGCATGCCGTCGGGCCCGAATGCGATATCACCGCCATTGTGATTTCTCAGCTCCTGGTCGACCGTGAGAATCACTTCTTCGGTAAAGCTTACCGGCAGTGTCGAATCGTCGATACGAAAGCGGGAAACATACGAGGTCAACGGGGTCGCGGGATTGCCGGTATAAGAGAGGTATACGTCCTTGACCTGGGGCCAGTTCGGGTCGAATGCCATCCCGAGCAGCCCCCCCTCGCCGAGTGACACGACCTGGCTGGAAAGATCCAGCCACAGGCTGTGCTCCGAAACTTGCGGGTTATTCTCAAACACCCGAATCTGACCTGCTTTTTCCAACACGAACCAGCGATCGTCGTCACCAGGCGATTGCAGTACTTTCGTGGGTTGGGTGAATCCGGGTAGAGACGGAAAGGCGTCGACCAGCGCGACGTCGGTGGCCGGGTTGCCTTTCTCCGGCGCAATACACGAAGTATTCGGGACGCGTGCCGTCAGTCCGACAGAGTCGTCAAGCAGGTATGACAATGCCGGTACGATTTGTGGCGCTGTTTCGCCCCAGGAAGGAGCACCGGTGAGCAGGCAAAGAGCGACAATCGACTGGGCGACGAATGAAAAGCCTTGAGAATGGGCGCGTGAGCACGATGGCATGCGTCAAGTTCCTTCGCGTTTCGACTCCTGGCAAGCCGAGACGCATGAGAATACGCGGAAGTCGGGGTTTGCTTGCGGCTTGATCCTGGTTGTCTCGGTCACGTTGACGATAGACAGCATCCGCCGCTTGATTGGCATGTAGTGAAAAATTTCCCGGATCAACTTGCCGGGCAAAAAGCCGCTCCACGAGAGAAGGCTGCTGCAACTATTGCCGTGAGTTGCTTTCATTACCATGGGGCACATAACCCAACACCCCAAGAATTCTCAACGACACCGCCGGCGGCAAAACGGCCAGCCACCACATGCCGAAGTTCAGGGGGAAGGGGAAACTGATACGCGCCGGGTTGCGGCGCAGTCGGCGCTTGATGATGGTGGCCGATCGCTCGGCAGTGATCAGGAAAGGGCGTGGCCCGGGGAACTGCCGGCTCATGTCGGATTCGACGAAGCCCGGCATGACGGCCGTTACGCCGATTCTTTCCGGCGCTAGCCAGCCGCGCCAGCCCTCGGCATAAGATTTCAATGCCGCTTTCGTTGCCGCGTAGGTGGGTGTCAGCGGCAGGCCGAAGTAGGCCGACATCGAACTGATGAACACGATCTGCCCACTGCCACGCCGGCGCATGGCCGGCAACACGGCGTCGGCGGTCGCCAGGGCCGCCGTCAGATTGACCTGGACGATCCGCTCGATAGCTTCCCACGACTCACCCTCGGCGTCAGCACCGATGTCGCCGATGATGCCGGCGTTCACGATGACCATGTCCGGCGGAAACCGTTCGCTGATCTGGTCGAGTCGTTCCCGTAACGCATCGGTGTCGCGGACATCGATTGATTCGGTTTCGACGTGGGCCCCGGCGTGGCGGCAGCGATCAGCCACCTGCTGCAGGCGCGACCTGTCGCGCCCGAAAAGTATCAGTGTCTGCCCACTGCCCGCGTAGACGTCGGCCAGTGCGGAACCGATGCCGCCAGTCGCACCGGTAATCAATATGGTCTTAGGGTCGCTCATCCCGCGCCGGGTAAACAGTTGCGATAGTTTCGGCAAAGTGCCGGTTGCGGTTCAGTAAATCATCGAACGATCAATTCCGCCAGCCCTGCCAGCAGTTCGCCTCGGCTGATCGGTTTCGACCAGCGTGCATCAAATGGGTCTGTACCGCTATTCTCGCCAATGGGCCCGGTTCTGCTGCCGCTCAATGCGACGATGCGTCCGCGGTAGCCACTGCCGCGCAGGGCACTGGCGATCTCCGTGCCGTCTTGATCGCCGAGGTCGAGGTCGAGCAGTACGACAGCAGGTTGAACCTTGCGGACGGTTGTACTGACGTCGGCGGCGTCTTTCAGGGCATGCACCTTGCAGCCCGCGGCAGACAGGTAGAGTCGCAGCAGGTCGCGCATGTCGGTGTCGTCGTCGGCCAGCACGATGTCGCGGCCAAGCAGCATCGAACTGGCGGTCGCACGGCTGTTGCCGACTGCCTTGGCCAGTATCGAAAAATCAAACCGCGTTCCCCGGCCTTCCTGGCTCTGCAGCGTGATCTCGCCGCCCATCGCCTCGATCAGCGTCCTGCTGATCGCCAGCCCGAGGCCGGCGCCCTTGCCGTGCGCCTGCGCCTTGCTCTGATGAAATGGCTCGAAGATATGGGCCATGTCGCTTTCGGCGATGCCCGGCCCGGTGTCTTCGACGCTGACGTGCAGGCGGTCGTCCGACCAGTTGAACTCGACGTTGACGCTACCCGAGCGGGTGAACTTGATCGCGTTGCCAACGAGGTTGGTCAGTACCTGTTTGAGTCGTGTCGCATCCAGCCAGACACGCCCGGGAATGCTGCCGTCGAACCACCACGCCAGCGACAGTTGTTTCTGCCGCGCAACCGGGCGCAGCAGTTGCTCGACGTCGTCACTGAGTTCCTGTAGGTCGCAACCACTGGCGTTGATCGACAGACGATCAACTTCGATGCTGGCTTGGTCGAGCAGGTTCTCGACGAGGTTCAGCAGGTGCCTGGCGCCCCGACCGACCGCGGCGAGGTGGTGCTGGACCTCGGTGTCGTTACGCCGCAGTTCGCGCAGTTCATCGCTGTAACCGATCACCGATGCCAGCGGTGTGCGAAATTCGTGCGACATACGCGCGATAAATTCACCCTTCAGGCGATTGGCCTCTTCGAGTTCGGTGATCAGGCGTTCGCGTTCGTTACGCAGCAGCAGCAGCTCATGCGCTACCTGTTGACGTTGCTGTCGCGCGTCGTGTTCCTCGCTGGCATCCAGTAACGCCACTGCCCAGCCGGGTTCGAGTGCCAGCGCATGGACATGGCAGACGGTGCCGTTTGGTAGTTCGACGAACGACCATTCCAGCAGGTTGCCAGGTCTGTGCTCGGCTGTCAGCAGGAACGGCAGCCGGTCATCCAGCCCCGTACCGTTGCCGAGGCCCTGCATCCCGAATGCCTCCTCGTTGCCCTTGGTCTTGAGCAGTCGCAGATCGTCGTCGACGGCCAGGTACAACGGCCTGACCCGTGTCGCCAGTTGGCGGCCGACATGCATTCTGATCATCTCGATGGCATCGCTCATGCCCGGTGCACCAGGCGTGCGCCGAGCTGCGCGAACGCGTGTTCGACACCGTCTCCGGTTAGCGCGCTGGTCCGGCTGTATGCCCAGTCGTCACCCGAGAGGCGCGCCAGCTGTTCTTCGCTTACAGCCTGGCGGTCGCCGAGGTCGGACTTGTTCAGCAGCAGGCTGAACGGTTTCGCGCCCAGTTGTCGTTCGACCTGCTGTTGCAGTTTGAACACGCTGTCGAGGGTCTCGGCACGGGTGGTGTCAGCCACGAGCAGGTAAGCCGATGCATCGCGCAGGTAGTTGGTGTCGATGCCGGCCAGTTCGCTCTTGCCGGCAATATCCCACAGCACCAGCTTGATTTCCTCTCCGGACGGCACGGTGAGTGTCCGGGTATCGATCTTGACGCCGACCGTCGTCAGGTAGGCGTCACTGAAGCGGCTGTGAACATAGCGTGCCACCAGGCTCGTCTTGCCGACGGCGAAGTCACCGACCATGCAGATTTTGCATGCCTTCATCGCTCGCCACCATCGACGGCATCGAAATCGAGCCTGAACTCCACGCGGCGCAACAGCGCGTCCGGTTCGATCCGCTCCATCGGTGCCGGCAGGATATCGAGCACGACGGGAGGGAGCGGCTGACCCGTGGCGAGCAGCAGGCGCGCCGCCGTTTCCGCGCGTTGACGTGCGACCAGGCGGTTCTGCTCCGGCGTACCGGTGCCATCGGTGCGGCCGATGACCTGCAATTGCAGCGGCTGCCGGAGCTGCCCGCCGAGCCCCTCGGCCTCGCCGATGAGTGCGGCCAGGTTTTCGAGGCGTTGTTGCTGGAGCGCCGTCAGTTCGTCGCCGTTGACGAAAGTGATACGCACCCGGTCGATCATGTCCTTCAATTGGACTAGGCGCTCGGACTCGATAGCCTGCAGCGCGCTCGTGTCCATGGCCTGAAGCCCGGCCACGTCGGTGGTCGCCGACGCGACGCGCGCGATCCATGCCAGCGGTGCCTTTCCGGTAACCCGCGCCCGCGCGTCGCGCACGCTGATCTCGATACCGTCCGGCGGCGTGAGCAGGGTGTCGAGTTGCCGATGCAGGAACGGGTCCAGCTCTTCGACGGCGGTGTCGTCAAAGCTGTCCACGCCAGGTACCGTCGTGGACAGCAACCGGGCATTGCGCACCCACTCGGCCGTGGCGACACCCGATGCCAACAGTTTGCGGTCCGCGTCGAGTTGCAGCGTAATACCTTCGGGGGGGCGCAGCCGCTGCCGGGCCCGGCGCAACGCGATGGCGGCATCCTGGGACTCGTACGCATGGGTTGTCAGCGAGAACTGCCCGTCATCGAGGCCCGCGGCACGCAGGACTTCCACCGGGTCGGCACCCAGCCGGTCGACGAAGCCGACGACGTGGAGCGTGCCGCCGGTGATCTGCCAGTCGGCAACGATGACCCCGGGCGTGGCATCGAGTCTTTCCACGGCTAGCTGTTGCAGGGCATATCGAGCCGTCTCCTGTTCGTGGAGCTGCCATTGCCCGTGGGCCCACCAGGCGGCGACCGCGAGCAGCGCTGCGGCGAACAAGGCAAACGGCCAGGGGAAGCGTCTGGCACCGGGCTGTTCGGCCTCGGTCTGCAGGCAACTCTCGAGCAGCGGCACCAGCGCGGTGGCCTCTGCCGGGTCGCCACCAAAGCCTGCCAGCAGATCGCCATGGCGCGCGTGAATCTGCTCGACGACCTCGTTAAGGTGGTCGCGGAAACGCGCCGGCGCCACGCCGCGGATGGCACAGGCCAGGTACGCCCTGGGGCCATGTGCCAGCCAGAGCGTGTGGTCGCCGGCGTCGATCGTCTCCAGCCGGGCATCGCCGCGATCGCTGTGGTCGAAGGTGTCGCGCGCGAAATCACGGATTGCCGTCAGCATCGCCGACACCGCGTCGGCATCGCCGCTTTCCTTCCTGTCCTGGCTGAGGTGCTGGATCAGAAGGCCGCTGCCGCCCTGGATCAGGAATACTTCCTCTACGCGATAGCGCAGCGTGTTACGCAAGACGATCTCGCCGAACGGCAGGCCCGTGCGCGCCGCTTCCAGTCGCCACTTCAGGCCTTTCAACGTCAGGCTGTGTTCGAGGGTCTGGTTGATCTGCTGCACGAGGCCGCGCATGGCCTGGCTGATCGAGCGCCGGATCGCCGGTCCCATGACCGGGTAAAGGATGTTGCCGAAGAAGTCCGGGTCGCGCGAGACCGAAGAGCGGATACACGCCGCCACCGGCTCGTCCAGGGCGCGGGTCAGCGTGGTGGGCGAGTCCGCGTAGGCCCGGTGCAGCGACTCCGGCAGGCTTTCGGCGACACGCTGGTGCCGCTGGCGTGGATCATTCAGTACCTCATCGATGTCGCGCAGCGCAGCCTGTTCCGGGCCCAGCAGCAATTGCCTGAGCACGGCCAGTTCGCTGTTCTCGTCGTTTGCAGCCGGTGCGGTCGATGAAGGCTTGTCGACACTCATGGCCTGCTGTCACCGCGCAGCGTCCGGGCCATCTGCTCGAGCAATTCGGCGATATGGCCGCGGCTGACGCTGTCCTGTTGCAGGCGCTCGTGCCTGGCCGCCTGTTCCGCCAGTGCCTGATTGTGCCGCTGATCGGCCTCCTGCAGGTCGCTGTCGACCAGCGTGATCTTGTCGTCCAGGCCCTGCAGCAGGGCACGCAGCGCGTTGTCGAGCCCATCGAGCGCCAACTGCTGGCGCATCGCCTGCTTGTCGAGGTCCTGTTGCAGCTGGTCGCGGGCCTGGTTGACGCGCTGGTCGAGCAACGCGCGCAGCTCGCCGAGCTGTTCGTCCAGCCGGCGTTCGATGTGCGCCATTTGCTCACCGACACGCCGTTGTTGCTCGCCGAACAGGATCTCACGGATCTGCGCCATCTGTTGTTCATCGGCGGACGCATTACCAATGTGCTTGAAGCCCGGTTTCTCAGCCATGTTGTCTGTCTACTCTTTAATCTTGTAATTGTGTCGGCAGCTTACCAATTTACGGGTGGCAAAAAAAAACCCGCTCCGAAGAGCGGGTGGAGAATATGCCAAGTGAGGGACATTCGCTTGGCATCGACACCGGCTTAGCACAGCCGATTCAGATGACCTTCAGCGACTTCAGGGTCTTGATGGTCAGCGAACCGGTGGCCAGGCCATTCGCGCGTTGATAGGCGCTGACTGCATCCATCGTGCCCTTGCCGAGTACGCCGTCGATCGGGCCGGGGTTGTAGCCTGCATCACGCAGTGCCATCTGCAGCTTGCGCACGACGTCTGGCGTGGTGTTGGTCTCGCACAGGATCGGGCGCCACTCCAGCTTGCTGTCGGTGACCTTCACCCGCTTGGTGACGGTCTGGTATTCCTCGGCGATCGGAATGCGCTTCTCCTGCGGCGCCTTGACCATCTTGCGGACCTTCACGGTCTTGTAGCTGGCCGGGACCGGCTCTTCGACGGTCTTCGGCGGTTCGACCATCTTGCGAACCTGGACCGTCTTGTACACGGCCGGGATCTCCTCGGTGACCTCGCGTGCGGGCTCGACCATCTTGCGCACCTTCATCAGGCGGCACTGACCGGCGACTTCCTCGGTCACGGTGCGAGCCGGCTCGACGACCTTCTGGACCTTGACGGTCTTGTACTTGGCCGGGATCACGCTCGTGGTCTCGGTGGCAGGCGTGGCGACGACGCGCTTGGTCACGGTCTCGTACTTGGCCGGAATCACGACTTTCTCGGTACGCTCCGGGGTCTTCAGGACACGTTTGCTGACGGTCTTGTACTCGGCCGGGACCTCGACCAGGCACATGATTTCACCGGTCGAGTCATCGATACGCTCGATCGGCCCGCGGCCCTTCTTCCACACGGTGTGCGCCGGCTTGACCAGTATCTGCTCGGTCACGGTCTCGTAGACAGCGGGCTTGGTCACCAGCTTCTCGCTCGCCTCGCTGACCATGACGCGCTCGGTTACGGTCTTGTAGGTGGCCGGAACCGCTTTTTTCTCCTGGCTCTCGGCCGAGACGAGCACACGCTCCTCGACCGTTTCGAACCGGGCCGGGATCTCTTTGGTCACGACCTTCGTGTCACAGACCTCGATCGGGTCCTTTTCGAATTCGAACCGGGCGGGCACGACGCGCTTCTTCGTCGCCGCCTCGGTCACTAG
>JAGRGW010000124.1 GCA_020445315.1 Gammaproteobacteria bacterium | reverse complement strand
AATGCCTGGCGGCCGAACACCTCGGTATCGTCAGCGATGTCGACGTACAGGCCGTGTTCAAGAACAAGATGGACAAGGATATCCCGGCGTACCGCATCCTTGGCGCCTGCAATCCGAAGCTCGCCGACCGCGTCATCGCCGACGAGCCGAATGCCGGTGTGCTGCTGCCGTGCAATGTGCTCGTGCGCTCGACCGGGCCGGGGACAACGGTGGTCAGCTTCCTCGATCCGGCGGCGGTGCTGAACCTGACCGCGACCGACGAGCCGAAACGGGTCGCGACCGACGCCCGGGCGATGCTCGACCGGGTCGTCGAGCGTCTCGCGGGTTGAGGTACGGGCGCGAAAATCGCCACGTTGGGTTGAATGGCGATCTCCGGCGGAACTCAATTCTTCGCCACCTCCGGTCGCTGTAACATGGGTGCCCCGCTGGTCACGATGACCGGGCCGATGTTTGAACAGATTTAGGGAAGTAAACGATGAGCTTTGCAGTGAAACCCCATGGCAGTGATGAACTGGTCGACCTGCTGGTCGACTCGGCGCAAGCCGAGGCGCTGAAGGATGCCTCGGGCGGTTTCGCGTCGCTGACCCTGACGCAGCGCCAGCAATGTGACCTGGAACTGCTGATGAACGGTGCGTTCACGCCGTTGACCGGGTTCATGGGGCAGGCGGACTACGACAGCGTCGTCGATTCGCTGGAACTGGCCGATGGCACGCTGTGGCCGATCCCGATCGTACTCGACGTCAGCGAGGAGTTCGCCGGCAAGCTCAGTGTCGGCGACAGGGTCGCGCTGCGTGACGGCGAGGGATTCATGCCGGCGGTGCTGACGGTCGGTGACATCTGGAGGCCGGACCGGACGCGCGAGGCCGAAAGGGTCTACGGCACCGCCGACCCGGGTCACCCGGGTGTGCGCTACCTGCTGAACACGGTCAAACCCGTGTGTATCGGTGGTCGTGTCGACGGCGTGCAGGCGCCGCTGCACCACGATTTCGAGAGCCTGTGGGACTCGCCGGCCGAGATGCGCGCGCTGTTCCACAAGCTGGGCTGGAGACGTGTCGTCGCGTTCCAGACCAGCAAGCCGATGCACCGCCTGCAGCGGGAGATCGTGCTGCAGGCCGCCAAGGACCTGCAGGCCCACATCCTGCTGCACCCGACGGTGGGCATGACCAAGCCGGGCGACCTGCATTACTACGCCCGCGTGCACTGCTACCAGGCGATGCGCCAGCACTTCCCGCACAACCTCGCCATGCTGTCGCTGCTGCCGCTGGCGATGCGCATGGCCGGGCCGCGCGAGGCACTGTGGCATGCCATCGTGCATCAGAACTACGGCTGTTCGCACATGATCGTCGGCCCCAAGCACGCCGGACCGCCGCTGCCGGTGGCAAGCGACGCCGGGCCGCGCTACCTGCCGGCCGAGTACCGCGACCTGCTCGATGCGCATGCTGATGGCCTCGAAATCGAGATCGTCCACGTCGAGGCGCACCAGTACGCCCCGGCGCGCGAGCGCTTCCTGCCGGAATCACAGATCGAGGAGCAGGGTCTCGAAGGCGTTGAGTACACCGACGCGCAGCTCAAGAGCGACCTGGCCCGTGGCGAGGAACCGCCGGCCTGGTTCAGCTATCCCGAGGTGGTCAACGAGCTGCGGCATGTCTACCCGCCGCGCTCGCGGCAGGGCTTCACGCTGTTCTTCACCGGGCTGTCGGGGTCGGGCAAGTCGACCCTGGCCAAGATCGTCTACGGCAAGCTGGTCGAAGGCGGCCGGCGTCCGGCAACGTTGCTCGACGGCGACGTCGTGCGCCTGAACCTCTCCAGCGAACTGGGCTTTTCGAAGGCTCACCGCGATATCAACATCCGTCGTATCGGTTATGTCGCCAGCGAGATCACCAAGAATGGTGGCATCGCGATTTGCGCGCCGATTGCCCCCTACACCGAGACGCGCCGCGCCGTGCGCGAACTGATCGAGGAACGCGGCGCCTTTATCGAGATTCACGTGGCGACGACGCTGGCGGTCTGCGAGTCGCGCGACCGCAAGGGACTGTACGCCAAGGCGCGCAAGGGGATCATCCCAGAGTTCACCGGTATCAGTGATCCCTACGAGGTGCCGGAAAACGCCGAACTGACGATCGACACCGCGACCGTCACCCCGATGGAGGCGGCGCAGGAGATCTACCTGTACCTGGTCAAAGAGGGGTTCGTGGCGACCTGAGGCGGGGATGTGGCCACGCGTTGGTCATTCCCGCGAAGGCGGGAATGCCTGTCGATTACCTGGAACAATCCCCGCAAATGCAGGGACGACAACGGCCGAAGCGCTGGTACTTCCTGCGCCTCTCGGCAGGAACCGGCACCCGCTCAGTGCGCTTTCTTGACCTCGTCGAACGGGTCGACCTCGGACTCGTCGGGCTCGACGTGGTGGTCGCGCGTGCTCCACGCGCCGTGGCAGCGGTCTTCCTCGACGCCGGTGATTGTCAGCATGGTCCACACGGCTGCGATGCCCCACATCGCGAAGCCCAGACCGATGGTGTACCAGCTGATGCCCGGTTCACCCGTCGGGCCGCCGATCAGGCCGTACACGACACTGACAATGCCGAACAGCCAGAATACCGTCACCGGTGCGGCACAGTTGGTGCCACAGCCATACCGGCAGGCACCGACCGGCGGCATCACCGCCGACGTCAGGTAGCTTTTAAGAACCATCTTCACCCATCCCCGTGTATCGTTTTATTGTGATTATTATTGTTTATCACGACAGAACAGCTGTCGGCAACTACCGGCGGCGGGTGGAAATAGGGGATGTCCCGGCATTGGCGCCGCGGACGTGACGCACTGCCGGGCGCGTGCCGGCGGCGTCCGCGCCGGTCGTTCAGGCCTTCAGGTCGCCCTTCAGGTGGGGGCGAATTGCCTGCACCATGTCGCGATGCAGGCGCGGGCCGGCAGCAATGACATTGCCGGTGTCGAGATGGCGGCTGCCGCCGCCGATATCACTGACCATGCCCCCGGCCTCCTGCACCAGCAGCGCGCCGGCGGCGAAGTCCCATACCGACAGGCCCAGTTCCCAGAAGCCGTCGAGACGACCGGCGGCCACGTAGGCGAAATCCAGCGCGGCCGAGCCGGGGCGGCGGATGCCTGCCGTCGTCTGCGTCAGGGTCTTGAGCATGCCGAGGTACTGGTCCATGTAGCGCTGGTCACGGAAGGGAATGCCGGTACCGAGCAGGGCACCCGGCAGACCGCGCTGTTCGGTCACGCGCAGGCGGCGATCGTTGAGCAACGCGCCGGCGCCACGGTCGGCGGTGAACATCTCGTCGCGCACCGGATCGTAGACGACGGCGCTCTCGAGGCGGCCACGATGGCTCAGCGCGATCGAAACGGCGAACTGCGGAAACCCGTGCAGGTAGTTGGTCGTGCCGTCGAGCGGGTCGATGATCCACTGGAAATCGTCCTTGCCACGACTGCCGCTCTCCTCCGCCAGGATGGCATGACTGGGATAGGCGCGGCGGATCGTGTCGATGATGGCCTGCTCGGCGTTGCGATCGACCTCGCTGACGTAATCGTTGGTCTGCTTCTCAGCCACCGTCAGCGTGTCGAGCCGGCTGAACGACCGCATGATGACCGAGCCGGCCTGGCGCGCGGCGCGCACGGCGATATTGGTTGTGGGATTCATGGCAATTCTCAGGCGTAGGCACGGCGATACGGATCGGGCCGTGCAGCGAGGCGCAAGAATAAGTCAAAAGCCCGCCTGCCGAAAGGTGCGTCGTCCGGCCGGGGCGTTCTGGTAAGCTCGACGCGATGGATTCGGACATACGTATCGTCATGGTGCAGACCTCGCATCCCGGCAACATCGGTGCCGCGGCGAGGGCGATGAAGAACATGTGCCTGTCGCGGCTGACGCTCGTCGACCCGCGCGATTTCCCCTGTGAAGAGGCCATGGTACGGGCGTCGGGCGCCGACGACGTCCTGCGCGATGCGCGCGTCGTGCCCGACCTCGACAGTGCCGTGGCCGACTGTCGCGTCATTATTGGTGCCAGCGCGCGCCTGCGCAGCGTGCCGTGGCCATTGCTGACCCCGCGCGAGGCGGCCGCGTTGGCGCAGCGTGCCGGTGGCGACGACCCGGTGGCGCTCGTGTTCGGGCGCGAGAGCTCGGGTCTGAGCAACGAGGAACTGGATCGCTGCACACACCTGGTGCATATCCCGACCAACCCGGCCTACAGTTCGCTGAACGTGGCGATGGCCATCCAGGTCGTCTGCTACGAACTGATGTTGGTGCGTGACGGCGACGCGCCGCGCGGCGACGTCGGCAACGTCCCGGTGCGCCAGGCGACGGCCGCCGAGATGGAGGGCTTTTTCGGCCACCTGGCGCAGGCGCTGGACGACATCGGGTTCACCGACGAGCGGCGCTCGGCCAAGCTGTTGCGCCGGTTGCGGCGCCTGTTTCATCGTGCCACGCCCGACAGCGAGGAGGTCAATATTCTGCGCGGCATTCTCAGCGCGGCGCAGGGCAGGAAATCGATGCGTCGCTGAAACTGGTGGCGGCGCGCCCGTTTCAGTAGAGTCTGATACTTTCACCCGGTTGATAACCCGCCATGTTCGAACAACTCCGCGAAGACGTCCGCGTCGTCTTCGATCGCGATCCCGCGGCCCGCAGTACGCTCGAGATCCTGACGGCCTATCCGGGCCTGCACGCGGTCATGTTCCATCGCCTGTCGCACTGGCTGTGGAACGCCGGCGCCAAGTGGCTGGCAAGGCTGCTGTCCCACATCGGGCGCTGGCTGACCGGCATCGAGATCCACCCCGGTGCGGTCATCGGGCGCCGGTTTTTCATCGATCACGGCATGGGCGTGGTCATCGGTGAGACGGCGGTGATCGGCGACGACTGCACGCTCTACCACGGCGTCACGCTGGGGGGCACCAGCTGGCAGAAGGGCAAGCGTCACCCGACCCTGGAAAACGACGTCGTCGTCGGCGCCGGGGCCAAGGTGCTGGGGCCGATCGTCATCGGCCGCGGCGCACGCATCGGCTCGAACGCCGTCGTGTTGCGCGAGGTTCCGCCGCAGGGCACCGTGGTCGGCGTGCCAGGGCGGCTGATCGCGCACAAGGACGAGACGGGCGATACCGAGCATCGCGAGAAGATGGCCACGAAAATGGGATTCGACGCCTATGGTGCGACCGCCGACGCGCCCGACCCGGTCGCGCACGCGATCAACTGCATGCTCGATCACGTCCACGTCATTGAGTCGAGGATGCAGCGCATGTGCGAGGCGCTGCGCGAGTTGGGCTACGAGCCGGGCGACGAGGATTTTCCCGAACTCGGTTC
The DNA here is from genome assembly GCA_020445315.1 of Gammaproteobacteria bacterium. Lineage (GTDB taxonomy): Bacteria > Pseudomonadota > Gammaproteobacteria > Chromatiales > Chromatiaceae > Thiosocius. Next base: position 1,742 of record JAGRGW010000124.1, on the reverse strand, counting down.
CTGCGAGATCATTTCCACGGCCGACGAGTTGCGCAAAATCCAGCTCGGCGAAGGCGACAAAACCGGGTGATTTCCAGGTAAGTCATTCGCTGGGTTTCGGTTTTGAATTCTTGACTAATTTAGTCGGTATTGTATAGTTCGCCCCGTATCCGGACGCCGACATGGGTAACTATCGTGAGACTGACGACCAAGGGCCGCTACGCGGTCACTGCGATGCTCGACCTGGCCATCCATCATGGGGAAGGTCCTATCACGCTGGCGGACATCGCCCAGCGCCAGGGTATCTCACTGTCGTACCTGGAACAGCTGTTCTCGCGCCTGCGCAAGCGCAGCCTGGTGTCGAGCGTGCGCGGGCCGGGTGGCGGCTACACGCTGGGACGCGACGCGGCATCGATCTTCGTGGCCCAGGTGATCTCCGCGGTCGATGAGAACGTCGATACGACCCGCTGCGGCGGCGCTCACAACTGCCAGGACAACCAGCAATGCCTGACCCACGACCTGTGGCAGGATCTCAGTAATCGCATTTTCGATTACCTGAACCAGATCAGCCTGCAAGACCTGATGAACCGTCGCGGCGTACGCGAGGTGGCGGAGCGCCAGGAGGGCGATGGCGACGACGAGACGGCGGTCACGCTGTCCTCGCTGAAGACCAGGTCGGCCTGATCTCCACGGCCCGGAACGGCGACACACTTAAATAAATACCACTGATGGCGGTTGGAGACCGAGCGCTCGATGAGACTACCGATTTACCTTGACTACTCGGCGACGACGCCGGTCGATCCGCGCGTGGCGGAAAAGATGTGCGCCTGCCTGACGCTGGAGGGTACCTTCGGTAACCCGGCATCGCGGTCGCATCCCTACGGTTGGGATGCCGAGAAGCTGGTTGACCAGGCCCGTGCCGACGTCGCCGAGCTCGTCGGTGCAGACCCGAAAGAGATCGTCTGGACCTCCGGCGCGACCGAGTCCGACAACCTGGCGATCAAGGGCGCGGCCCATTTCTACCGCAAACGCGGCAACCATATTATTACGCTGAAGACCGAACACAAGGCGGTGCTCGATACCTGCCGCCAGCTCGAGCGCGAGGGCTTCGAGGTCACCTATCTCGACGTGCAGGCCAATGGGCTGGTCGACCTGTCGGCTTTCGAGGCCGCGATCCGCCCGGAGACGGTCGTTGCGTCGGTCATGCACGTCAACAACGAGATCGGCGTGATCCAGGACATCGCCGCGATCGGTGCGCTGTGCCGCGATCGCGGCGTGATTTTTCATGTCGATGCCGCGCAGAGCCCCGGCAAGGTGCCGATCAACCTGGCCGAGCTGCCGGTCGACCTGATGAGCTTTAGCGCGCACAAGATCTACGGCCCCAAGGGCATCGGCGCGTTGTACGTTCAGCGCAAGCCGCGCATCCGGCTCGAGGCGCAGATGCACGGCGGTGGGCACGAGCGCGGTCTGCGTTCGGGAACCCTGCCGACCCACCAGATCGTGGGAATGGGTGAGGCCTTCCGAATCGCGCGCGAGGAGATGGCTGCCGACAACGCGCGCATCCTGGCGTTGCGCAACCGTTTGTACGACGGTCTCAGGGACATGGAGGAGGTCTACGTCAACGGCGACCTCGAGCACCGGATTGCCGGCAACCTGAACATCAGCTTCAACTTCGTCGAGGGCGAGAGCCTGATGATGGCGCTGAAGGACATGGCGGTGTCGTCGGGCTCGGCCTGCACCTCGGCCAGCCTCGAGCCCAGCTA
>JAGRGW010000123.1 GCA_020445315.1 Gammaproteobacteria bacterium | reverse complement strand
CACGCAGGCGGAAATTGACCCGGCGCTCGCCCTTGTCGTGTTTTTCCAGCCACGCGGCGATGGCATCGAATGCCGCGTCGGAAGTGAGGCCATCGAACGGTGCCGAATTGGCGAGCGTGCCTCGCTCGACGTAGGCCGCGTTGTCGATCGAACAGTCGTGGCCTTCCGGATCGAAAATCACCTGCTTCCTCGGGATGCCGTACTTTTCCGCGAACTCCCAGTCACGCTGGTCGTGAGCGGGTACGGCCATAACCGCGCCGGTGCCGTAGCCCATCAGCACGAAGTTGGCGGCGTAGACCGGCACGGCCTCGCCGCTGACCGGGTGCAGGGCGTTGATGCCCAGCGGCATGCCCTTTTTCTCCATCGTCTCGAGTTCGGCTTCGCTGACGCCGCCCTGGCGACACTCGTCGATGAACGCGGCCAGCGCGGGGTTGCCCTGCGCGGCGCGAGCCGCCAGCGGGTGCTCGGCGGCGACCGCGACATAGGTCACGCCCATCAGCGTGTCCGGCCGGGTTGTGTAGATCTCCAGCGTGTCGTCGGAATCCTCGATACCGAAGCGCATCTGGATGCCGAGCGAGCGCCCGATCCAGTTGCGCTGCATCGTCGCGACCTGTTCCGGCCAGCCCGGCAGCTTGTCGAGGTCGTCGAGCAGTTCCTGCGCGTAGGCGGTGATGCGAATGAACCACTGTTCGATGTCGCGCTTTTCGACCGGTGCACCAGAGCGCCAGCCACGGCCGTCGATGACCTGTTCGTTGGCGAGCACGGTCTGGTCGACCGGGTCCCAGTTGACGGTCGCCGTCTTGCGGTAGGCCAGTCCCTTGTCGACCAGGCGCGCGAACAGCCACTGCTCCCAGCGGTAGTAGTCCGGATCACAGGTCGCGAGTTCCCGATCCCAGTCGTAGCCGAAGCCCAGGCGCTGCAACTGGCCTTTCATGTCGGCGATGTTGGCGTAGGTCCAGGCGGCCGGCGGCTTCCGGTTCTTGATCGCGGCGTTCTCGGCAGGCAGGCCGAACGCGTCCCAGCCCATCGGCTGCAGGACGTTCTTGCCGAGCATGCGCTGGTAGCGGGCGATGACGTCGCCGATGGTGTAATTGCGCACATGGCCCATGTGCAGCTTGCCGCTGGGGTAGGGGAACATCGACAGGCAGTAGAACTTGGGCCGCGCGGAATCCTCCGTGGCCTTGAATGACTGCTGCTGCTCCCAGTAGGCCTGGGCGACGTTCTCTATGTGTTCTGGCTTGTACTGCGAATCCATGGACCGGCTGACAGATCGGGGCAAGGGGACAATCGCGGAAGAATACCGCACGCAGACCCTCATGGCGATGCAGCCGGCAAACCTGCCGGGGTCGATGCTGCCGGGTAAATGTCCCGTGCTTCAGTCGTCGGCGGGCGGCGATGCCTGCAGCAGGTCGTCGAGCAGGCAGGGTGCGCCGATCTCGTAGCCCTGCACGTAGTCGACGCCGATTTCGCGCACCAGGCGCAGCGTCTCGGCATCGGTGACGTACTCGGCGATTGTCTGCTTGCCCATGAAGTGTCCGATCTCGTTGATCGACCGGACCACGGCGAGGTCGGTCGGGTCGGCCGTGACTTTGCGCACGAAGGCGCCGTCGATCTTGAGGAAGTCGACCGGCAGTTCCTTCAGGTAGCTGTACGAGGCCTGGCCGCTGCCGAAATCGTCGAGGGCGATTTTGCAACCCAGCGACTTGAGCCCGGCAACGATATGCGCGCTGCTGTTGAGATCGTTGATGGCCGCGGTCTCGGTCACCTCGAAGCTGACCCAGGCCGGATTGATCTCCGTTCGCTCGAACAGTTCGCGGACGAACGGCACGAACTGCGGATCGCTGGCGGTCTGCCCCGACAGGTTGACGGCGAAGCCGTGCAGCCTCGGCATGTGTTCGCTGTGAGCGGCGATCCATTCGACGACCGTCTGGGTCACCCAGCGATCGACCGCGCGCATCCGGTTGTAGCGTTCGGCCGCGCCGATGAACTGCTCGATCGGCAAGGTGCGACTGGCGCCGTTGGCAACGCCGAGCAGGACCTCGTAATGCGGCAACCTGTCGCTGTCGACTTCCGTCGGCGCGATCAACTGGCAACGCAGGTTCAGTTCCCCTCGGCTGAGGACTTCGTCCACCTGGGCCACCCACTGCAGGGACTCGCGCTGACTGACGACACCGGGATCGTCGTCACGGTAGACGTACAGCGTGTCGCCGCCGGCCAGCTTGGCAGAGGACATCGCACTCTCGGCCGCACGCAGCAGCGCCTCCGGTGCATCGTGCTGGGTCGGCAGGCCGACGAACCCGGCCGAGGCGCTGAGGTTGATTTTGTGGCCTTCGACCTCGAACGTCATCTCCCGGACCCGGTCGCAGAGTTCACGGCCCCGCTCCACGGCGAGATCGGGCTCGACATCGGTCATCAGCACCAGGAAGCGGTCGGCGCCCTGGTGGCCAATCACGACCTCGCCCTCGATGGTCTCGAGCAGGCGGGCCAGCGCGACCAGCAGGCGGTCACCGTGGTCGTAGCCATGCATGTCGTTGACTAGTCGGAACTGGTCGATGTCGACGCACAGCAGGGCCCCGCGGGTCTCGCCGGTGAGCCGGTTGCCGAGTTCGTCGTGGAAGTGGCGCCGGGTCAGCAGGCCAGTCAGGGCGTCGGTTTCCGCGTTCTTCGACAGCTTGTTCTGCATGTGTTCCATCAGCGAGTCGATCACGCGTTCGCTGAGTGGGCGACCGTCGTTCGAGACCTGCTCGGCCTGCTGGCGATGGAAGCCGACGGCGAGGTCGCGGCGCGAGATCTTGCCCTGCTGTACGCCCTGTTCGTCGACCAGCACGAAGCGTTGCCGGTCCGGTCGGATCCAGGCGACCTGGAGTTGCAGCGGCATACCCGTGCCGCGCTTGAAGCGCAGTGCATCGCCAACGGCGATGGCATCGCAGCGGGCCTCCAGTTTCTGCCAGTCCGCGGCGGAGATGTCGTCCGGCGGCGAGTCGTGGTCGATGCGCGACTTGCGCCCCGACAACGGCTTCATGTCGATCAGCTTGGCAGGTGACTGGGGCTGGATCGACAGCTGTCGGCGCAGCACCGTCTCGATCTCGCCGCAACTCAGCGGGTTGAACGAAACGCGTGCCAGTTCACGGGTGATCTGCTCGACCAGCATCTGGTCGCTGAGACCACGATCGTCGTCGAAGGCCTCGAGTTCGCCGCCCAGCCGGCTGGCAACGATATCGAGCAGGCGCAGGTTTTGTTGATAGCGTGGGTGGTCGGGGGGATCGTCGAGCAGCGGCAGTTTGAGCGCGGCATACCAGCCGGCGCGGAGCAACAGGAGCAGTTGCACCGGGATCCTGCGGTTGGCGTAACGGCGGTTGAGTTCGGCAATCACCGTGGTCCGGGTATGGCGCTGCCGATCCCTGCCGATGGCAGCCTCGACGCTGCGTTCGGTATTGCGCTGGAAGCGCAGGGTCTTGATGTTGGCGAGTTGGCGGATACGCGCGGTCGTCGCCAGCAACTGCGGTCCGGTCTCGCCTGGCTCGAGCGCCGTCAGCATGTCGATGATTCGCAGGTCGAGCATGGCGTCGCTCGACGTCGGGTTGGTCGGTTTCAACAGCTTTAACTGGCCGAGCGAATCGAGAATCTCGCGCACCGGGTTGGCCGGGTTGCCGAAGAAGTCGCGGTCGCGGACCGCGGCCTGTTTCAGCGGTTCCGCCAGCAGGTCGAGCCAGACCGCGAACTGGTCGTCCTGCCGCGCCCACTCGGCGAGTTGGATCACCATCTGCGCGGCATGCGTCTCGCGTTCAGGGTCGACCGTGGCCAGGGAGATCTCGAAGCTGTCGTGATCGGCGCGGCCGAGTCCCTCTTCAACGACGAACGACGGCAGCGATTGCGGGTCAACGGCCGGCGCCACGACGGCAGCCTCGTTCTGCCCTACCTTCTCGAACCCCGGCAGCGGGGCATTCGGGTCGTGCCCGGTGGTCTTTGCAGACTCCTGCTTGCCGATTTCGCCCT
>JAGRGW010000122.1 GCA_020445315.1 Gammaproteobacteria bacterium | reverse complement strand
AAGCCGAGTGCCGACACGCGTTCCAGTTCATGCCGCTCGGCGATATCGAGCAGCATGGCATCGTAAACGACGTTGCCGCCGGCAAACGCAATGATGCCGATCGCGTAGATGCCGGAGGCGACCAACCAGTACCCCTCGGCGACCAGGAACAGGCAACCGGTCATCAGGGACCCGAGAGCAGCGAACAACAGCAGCAGTCGCTTCTTGTGCGCGGCCCGGTCGGCGAACACCCCGAGGACCGGCGCGAGCAGCACCGCGATCAGCGAGGCGACGGCGTTGGCCGTACCCAGCTGGGCCGTGCTCTCGCTCGCACTCATGCCAGCAGCCCAGTAAGACTTGAAGAAGACCGGGAAAAACCCCGCCATGACCGTCGTCGCAAACGCCGAATTGGCCCAGTCGTAGAACGCCCAGGACCACTGTGCGCGTCGCGCCGGCAGCATCGATCGATCCTCAGCTCTTGATGCCGACACCGCGCGCCAGCAGCCACATCGCGAAAGCCCCCAGCGCGACGATGAACGACAGGATGATGGCGAACGCATGCAGCATGCTGATGTCACTGACGCCGAGCAGGCCGAAGCGGAAGGCGTTGACCATGTACAACACCGGGTTCGCCAGTGACACGGTCTGCCAGAAGTCCGGCAGCAGGCTGATCGAGTAGAACACGCCACCAAGGTAGGTCAGCGGCGTCAGCACGAAGGTGGGCACGATCGAGATATCGTCGAAGCTGTTGGCGTAGACGGCGTTGATGAAACCGGCGATGGAAAACAATATCGACGTCAGTACGAACACGGCCAGTGTCACCGCGTAACTGTGGATCTGCAGGTCCGAGAAGAACATCGACACCAGGGTGACCACGATACCGACTACCACCCCACGGGCGACACCGCCGGAGACGTAGCCCGCCAGAATAATGAAGCTCGGCAGCGGGGCGATCAGCAGTTCGTCGACGTAGCGCTGGAACTTGCTGCTGTAGAAGCTCGAGACCACGTTCGCGTAGCTGTTGGATATGACCGACATCAGGATCAGGCCCGGCACGATGAAGTCGATGTAACGGAAACCGTCCATGTCCCCGATCTGCGCCCCGATCAACTTGCCGAAGATCACGAAATACAGCGCCATCGTGATCGCCGGGGGCAATACCGTCTGCACCCAGATACGGGAAAAGCGCAGGATCTCCTTGGTCACGATCGTGCGATACGCCACCCAGTAGACTGTTGCCTGGCTCATGCTGCCTGCCCGGCAGTGGCGCCACTCTTGAGCATGTCGATGAACAGCTGCTCGAGGCGGTTTTGCTTGTTGCGCAGGCTGACAACCTGGATACCGCGTTCGTTCAACAGGGCAAACAGGGCATTGAGCCCACTCTCGCGCGTGATCGACACCTCGAGCGTGCGGTCGTCCAGCCTGCGCAATACGAAACCCGGCATGGTTTCGAGCGCCGGCAGGTCGTCATTGACGTCGAGGACGAAGGTCTCGGTGTGTAGGCGCCGCAGTAGCTCGTTCATGCGGGCACGCTCCGCAATCACGCCACGGTTGATGATCGCGATATGGCGGCACAGGCTCTCGGCCTCTTCGAGGTAGTGGGTGGTCAGAATGATCGTCGTACCGTCTGTGTTGATCTGGCGCAGGAAATCCCACATCGAGCGCCGGATCTCGATATCGACACCGGCCGTCGGCTCGTCGAGTATCAACAGGCGCGGCCGGTGTACCAGCGCGCGGGCGATCATCAGCCGGCGTTTCATGCCACCGGACAAATCACGCGCCTGCGA
>JAGRGW010000538.1 GCA_020445315.1 Gammaproteobacteria bacterium | reverse complement strand
GTCGGCAAACCGGCCGATGAAATCGTTCAGCAGGCTGGGTGCCTGTTGGCGCCCGAGGTCGACGAGCCGGTTCAGGGCCACCGACGCCGACACCCGGGTGCCGCCCGGTGCGGCAGGCAACGGGGCGGGGTCGGGTTCCATCTGCTGGTGCAGCAGCTTGACGACGGCGGCGGAGCCCTTCTGGAAGGAGACCCCGATGTGGCTGCCGCGCGTCCAGACGACTTTCGCGTCGACGTCGAGCCGTTGGCGACCGCCCGGCGTGGTGACATCGGCCTCGACATGTGCCGACTGGCTGCGTTCGAAGGACCCTTCGCCGCTTGCGGAATCGGCGCGCAGCTCGATCAGCATGCCGCCCAGGCAGTAGTCGCGTACCCTGCAGTCGACGGCGGTGCCGTCGGCAAGACGGATCACCGCCGCGAGCCGAATGGGGGTGCGCGCGTAGCGTCGACGATCAACGGCCTGGCGCATGGGTGATTCCGCGAAGTCTCGGGTGACGGTCCATTATGCTTCCGTGGAGGGTATTGCTCCTCAACAGGCAGTATCGGTCGGTAGGCCGATGTATTGAGCCCCGATCTTTGGAATCGGGCGTAAGCGACTGCCTGGCGGCGAAGAATAGGGTTATCCGTACACCATTTCCATGACTGATGCATGGATCGTGCAAAGTGCGGATTCCCGTTACCACGTGCCCCCGATAATGTCGGCAAAAACAGTTGTTTCGACGGTTTTTTGACTCCACTGCAGAGACTATTTCCCATTCGGCGGACCCGTCCGGCGAAATCGGTTTTTGCGCTGGATTAAATAATCGACAATTGCCGTTTGCCAGTGATCCAGCGCCTTCCCCATAGTATTTTTGCGGGCCGGGTCGGCCGGCACATAACACGATAATTACCGCTCAACCGGATGGTAGGAGACGACGTCATGGTCAAGTATCAAGAACTGCACCAGCAGAACCACAAGATCACCGAGCTGACAAACATACTGCAGCACCTGCTCGGCGATCGCTCACTGTGTGATTCGGAGATTACCTGCGGGCTGTTCTTCGACTACGTCGAGGCCGTCAAGGAGCACCTGGCCGTTACCGACAGTGGGATGTACTCCAAGCTGCTCGGCGCCGGTGACCAGAAGCTCAGCAACATCGCCAACCGCTTCATGGGCGGGTCGCGCGAGATCAACCGCATCTTTTCCGCCTACCTCAAGCGCTGGTGCAAGCTGAAAAAGAAGCAACTGGTCATTGATGAATACGACGAGTTCTTCAAGGACACGCAGGAAATGTTCGACATGGTGCTGGACCGTATTCAGAACGAGACCGAATTCCTGTACCCGGCCGTGCGCAAGGCAACCGGCGAGAGCCTCGAGGTCGCCTGAGCAATCAGCCTGGCGCGCGCCGTGCAGCCGGGCCGGAACCTGCACGGGGTCCGTCGCCGTGGGCTGCAGCCGCCGTGTTCGCGATACCGATGACGGTCTAGAATTACCGGTGACCGTTCGATCCGGAGGCGTGAGCCATGAGCAATGAAAAGAAGGACCCGGTAGACCGCATGGTGTCGGCCTACGAGGAGATGCTCGGACGCATCCACGAGGCGGCCGAGACGACCGAGAAAAAGACCGTGCCCTGGCTCCGCGAGACGCTGTCGGGAGCGCGCGACAAGGCCGTCGAACTCGAAGAGCTGACCCGCGAGGAGGCCGAGAAGATCTCGCGTTACGTTGAGCGCGACCTGCACGAAGCGGCCAGCTTTCTCGCCGAGACCGGGCAGGAGTTCCGCGACTGGGTCAACTTCGACTGGCGCCTGATGCAGAGCCGGATGCTGGAGATGTTTGCCGGCATGGCCGACCAGACCAGCGAGGCCATCCGCGGTTTTGCCGAACAGGCGCGCGCCGCCAGCGAGTATCGCGCCGGCGAGGTCATGGCGCCGGGCGTGCTCGAGTGCACGGTTTGTGGTGAGACGGTCGAACTGGAAGCGACCGGCGTGATCCCGGCGTGTCCCAAGTGCAATGCCACGACGTTCCGGCGCAAGGTCTCCACTGCGGACAGCGGCGGCTGACGCCAGAACCGCGCGATCAAGCGGGTGACCTGCCGGGGGCGATGCGCGTGATCAGCGGAATCATCGATTCGAAGTCCAGTCCCCAGCGACTGCCGGCCGCACGCAGCTGCGTGCTCTGCGGCAAGGGCGGCACCCCGTCGTTGTACGCGAGGACCAGCAGGTTGTCGTGATCGGCCAACTGCAGCAGCAGCGTCTCGTCACCGAACACCTGCCGGATCCGGAACAGCGCCGCGCTGATCGCCGGGGTGTCATCGAGGATCAGGTTGACCAGCAGGCAGCCGTCGGGGTTGAGCCGGGCGCGGCACGCGGCGAGGAAAGTCTCGCCGGTCAGCCAGTCCGGTGAGTGCTGGTCCTGTTCGAGATCGACCAGGATGAAATCGTAGCG
>JAGRGW010000537.1 GCA_020445315.1 Gammaproteobacteria bacterium | reverse complement strand
CTCGTCGCGGCGACGCACCAGGCCATCCTGCTGGTTTCCGGCGTCGAGACCCGGCTGTCCACGGCCGGCGGCACATCGGACGGCCGCTTCATCGCCCCGACGGGCGCGCAGGTTCTGGAACTCGGTCCACTGAACGCGACGATCCACCAAGTCGACGAGTGCGTCGGCGTCGACGACCTCGATCGCCTGTCGAAGATGTACGAACTGATCCTGCAGGCGCTGCTGACCTGATCGTCGGATCAAGAAGATCGGCGTAACTGCAGGCCCAGCGCCAGCTGGTTGCGCAACGCGCGAACCAGGCGCAAAACCGGTGGCGACAGCGCCAGGGCATTTGTGGCCGCGTGTTCCGCCAGCAGGAACCCGACGGCACGTTCCTGCACCGTCAGTGGCAGGAACAACATCGAACCGTGCGCCGCCAGGCGGTGATACCACGCCGGAATGCCGTGCCCGGATGCGGCGACCGCGAGGTCTCCGATATGCACATCGGTCTTCTGCTTCAACGCGATGTGAAAGACATCGCGCTCGTATGCCTCGTCGAACCGAAGCGCACCGAGGTAGCTGTCGACGTCGTCGCCAAACCCCATCCTGCCAGCGAACTGTCGCCGGCCCGCATCGCGCAGGCATAAGGCCACGCGACGCAGCGACAGCGCCCGGTACAGGGTCTCGAGTATGGCCTGGGCGATTTCGTGGATTGCATCACCCTCGGCCAGCATCGCGGTCACCTCCTGCAGGCCTTCGAGCAGGATCGGCTCGGGTTCGGCGGTCAGCAACTCGCCGGCCTCGTCGCGCTTCAGCGCGACACCCTCGAGCTCTCCGTTGTCGGCACCCGCGCTATCGCCTGGGCTCGGTCGGGTTCCGGCCAGCACTCGCACATCTTCCGGCGCCGAGTCCTGCTCGGCGAGACCGGCTGCGAGGAGACGGTATTCCGAACGGGTATCACGCAAGGAGTCGGCCAGTGCATGCACGTCCACCACGGTGCTGTCTGCGAAACGCGCCAGGACTTCGCTCGTGGCCGGACCATCGACCGGCAACCCCTGCGCCATGCAGTCGGTTATTTCGCACGACAGGCGGGCCAGGTGTCGCAGGCGGTCCTCGGCGCTGACCGGCTTGCCGACCTTTCCCGACGGCAGTTTTTTCATCGCATGCGTAATCGCGCTGGGAAAGCTCCAGTGACTGCCGATGGCGATACCCAGATGCTCGAGATCGACGCCGAGCACACGGTACTCGGCTTCGCGGCCGGATACCCCGCTCTCCAACTTGCCAGACAGGATCGCGGCGTCTTCGTCCGGCAGGTAGTAGGCGACCAGCAGTTCGCCCAGGTTCTGGAACATGGCCGCAAGGAAGGCCTCTTCACCGTGGGCCACGCCGACGCCTTGCGACAATTCGCGGGCCAGCAGTGCGGCAAACACGCTGCGACCGATCAGGGCTTTCACCCGGGCGGCATTGCGATGATCGGACAGGTGCTCGAACAGTATCAGCGAGGCGGCGAGCGCCCGGATCGGCTCGATACCCAGCACCACGATGGCGCGGGATATCGTGCCAACCTTGCCGGCAAAGCCACCGTAGTAGGCCGAGTTCACGACCTTGAGGATCTTGTTGGTCAGGGCGTAGTCTCGCACGATGACCGCGGCGAGGTGTTCGACCGATTTCTCGTTCGACGCCGACAGGCGGTTGAGCGTGCGGATGGTCTCGGACAGCACCGGGAAGTCCCTGCGCCGCTGCATGCGACGCAGCAGGAACTCGATCGCGCCGCCGTCGTTCTCCGAGACCGGTGTTGAGTTTTTCGTCGACATCAGTGCAGACCAAGGGACATGCCTGCGTTAGCGACCGCTGCGACCGAAACTTTGCCGTGACGCGGCACCGGTGCCGCAGCCATCAGCGGAACCCGTCAGCGTGACCGCACCCTGATCAGGCTGGCGCCCGCACCGACCGCCCAGGCACCGAGTTTGCCGAGCACCAGCAGGAGCAGTATCACGACGATCCAGGAGAGGTAATGTGCGGGTCCCTCGACGTTGCCGGGCAGGTAATTGGCCAGCTTCGTCGTCTCGATGAAGTACCGGGCGAAATAGGCGATCGTGTCCGGATCCCGGAACAGGCCCCAGGCAAAATAGATGGCGCTGACCAGCGCCCAGATGCCACAACCGACCAGGACCAGGCCCAGTGCGGCCCCGATCATCGACAGGACGTTACCCCACGAACCCGGCTCCGGGCCTTCTTCCACGTGCATCGCTTTTACTACTCCTGCAGAGGCGGGCGAGCGCAAGGCCCTAACCGGACCCAGCGCCAGTCGCCGGATAAACGGACCAGTCTGTTATTCCCTGAGCCTGATCTTCAGCTTGCCTTCTTCGACGCGGATGTTGTCGACACCGTCGGCAAAACCCTGCCAGAAGCCGCCCTGGTCACCGAACTCGCCGATCAGGTCGATATTCTTCAATCCACCGAGCCAGGCGTTGGGAATCGGTATACCCATGACGCTGACGCCCTTGAGAACCACGACCGGGCGCGCATCACGGAAGGCCATCTCGACGCCGGCCGCCACACGCAGCGTCTTGCCGCCGAGCACCGGGAAATCCGGGTCGACCGGTACCAGCAGGCGTGCACTGACGAGGTCGTCGGCCAGGTCCACGGCGAGCTTGCGGGCGATGTCCCGGTTGTTGGCCAACAGGGCGTTCAACTCGCGCTCGCTGAAATTGACCTCGCGCGGCGCGCCATCCTCGGCGTAGCGCTCGGGTCGCAACCATTGTTGATCGGTTTCATCCTTGCGGCCAGGAGCGCTGTCACCGGCTGCGACCGTCGCGTCGGCCGCTGGCTCGTATCCCAGCGCCCGAAGTTTCCCGTCGAGGACCTGCTGCTCGTCGGCGGCCAGTTCCACCGGCGTGAAATCCCTGGCGTAGATGTAGGTGCGCAATGCCCAGAAGGTCAGTGCCGCCGTCACCAGCACAGTTGCCAGTACGATCCAGACCACGTGCCTGGCACGCAGCCCACCGCCACGGGCAGTAACGACTGGATCGTCGGTCACGGGTTGCTCGGCCATGTTTCGATCACTCGTTATTCTTTCGTTAGCGCGCCCTTTTTAACCCGAATTGCCTGCCCGGGTCGACAAACGCCGTCGAACCGCGGGCAGCAGCGGGCCGAGCCTCAGCGCAGGTTGCGTCCGGCCACGCGGCGTCTCGCCTTGCCGCGCTGGTAGCGCGCAGCCTCCTTGAAACGCTTCTTGGCACGGTCGATCAGGTGCTGCTGCGAACCCGTCTCGTCAGCCTCGTTGCGTGGCTCCCGCTTGACGTAGGTGCCGTCGGACTGCATTTCCCAACCGCTGCGGTAGTCGTCGAGCTGGCTGTCGATCATGAAACGCAACTCGGTGCGAAGGTTCTCGCCGACCACCGGGGTAACCACCTCGACGCGCGACTCCAGGTTGCGCTTCATGCAGTCCGCCGAACCGATGAAGTACTCCTCGTCGCCACCGTTCTGGAAATAGTAGATGCGGGTGTGCTCGAGAAAACGCCCGACGATGCTGATGACCCGTGCACTCTCCGAAAGGCCGGCGATGCCGGGGCGGAAGCGACAGGTATCGCGCACGATCAGGTCCACGCGAACGCCGTCGCGGCTGGCTTCGTACAGCGCACGCGTGATGTCGGCATCCTCCAGCGCGTTCATCTTGAACTGGATCAGCC
>JAGRGW010000121.1 GCA_020445315.1 Gammaproteobacteria bacterium | reverse complement strand
CTGCACGATGACCTGCTTGGCGGTCTGGGCCGCGATACGGCCGAAGGAGATCGACTCGATCTCGTCTTCGACGAAATCGCCCGGCTCGATGTCCGGCTGCTCGGCACGGGCTGCCGACAGCGTGATCTCGGCGATCGGATTCTCCAGCACCGGGGTCTCGGCATCGTCGACGACCAGCCAACGGCGGAACGTCTCGTAATCGCCACTCTCGCGGTCGATGGCGACACGCACCTCTATTTCGCCACCGTGCTTCTTGCGCGTTGCCGAGGCAAGGGCGGCCTCGATCGCCTGGAAAATGATTTCTTTTTCGACGCCCTTCTCATTGGACACCGCATCCACAACGAGCAAGATTTCTTTGTTCATCGTTTAATTAAACTCCGGTACCAGCCGCGCCGACGCCATTTGCGACAGCGGCAGCCGGACTGCTTCTCCATCCACCTCTAACACGATTTCGTCGCCATCGACCTCTACGATGGTGCCCTTCCAGTTGCTTCGACCATGCATCGCCGCAGCCAGCTTGACCCGCGCCACGCTGCCGACGAAGCGGGCGAAATGCGCTGCTTCGAACAGCGGCCGGTCGAGCCCGGGCGACGACACCTCGAGCGCATACTCGCCGCGGATCGGGTCCTCGACATCGAGCACGGCGCCAAGCTGGTGACTGACCTTCTCACAGTCGCCCAGCCCGATTCCCCCCTCGGCGTCGAGATAGACCCGCAGCAGGTGACCGGCCTTGGCACGCGACAGGTACTCGACCCCGACCAGCTCGTAGCCGAGCGACTCCACGGTGTCGCGAACCAGCGCGGTCAGTTGCGGCGGCGCCTTGTGCATTGCCAGATCCAAACAGCCAAAAACAAAAAATGGGCACGAGGCCCATTCCTGAATCATGTGCGCCGACCACACTGCCCGGTCCGCGCCGTACGATACAAAGAAACCCCTGCAACGGGGTTTCCAGGACGCGGTCAACCAGACCCGCGACTGCCGAAGGCCCGCTCGGCCCTTTTCAACAGCGCCCGAAGTCTAACAGAACCAGATTTCCAGTCAAACCGATCAGGGCGCCCAAAACCCTGGCCGCATCAATGCAGTACGCCAGGCACACCGGCACCGGCAACCGCCGCCTGGCGGACCAGGCGACGCCCCTGCTCGAACTCGGTGTCACTCATCTGCTGGGCCACCTGCTGGCGCAGGCGTTCGGCATCGGCATCGCCCTGTTCGACAGCCCGGGTGAGCCAGTAATAAGACTGCACGAGATCGATTCCGACCCCCAGTCCGCGCGCGTAAATCAGCCCTGCCGAGAACTGCGCGTCGCGATCACCGGCCACCGCGGCCGACATGACGCGGGCCGCGATCTCGGGATCGGTCTGGTTCAGGCTGAATTCGGGCGGCAGCGGCATCGTCAGTCGAACTTGAGCATCTCCGCCATCTGCGGCGCCAGTTCGTCGGCCATGGTCTTCACGTCACCGCCGTACATCTGGCCCATGACCTCGAGATTCATCATCGCGATGTAGGTCTTCTGATCCGACTTGACGTAGACCGCGATCGTGCAGGGCATCATTGCTGCCAGTTGCTTGTACTCGTCCTTGACCAGCAGCTTCGCCGCGGCGAACGGCTCGCACATCTTCAACACTTGGTTGGGGCCGATATCGGTATCGGTGACTTTCATCATGTTGCGCTGAAAATCGACTTTCCACTTGCCCGGCACCTTCCAGCCCAGTTCCTTGGCATTGGCCTCGATCCGCTCCAGTGTCTCCTCGAAACCCAGCGGGCTCGGCACCTCGACCAGCATGTTGAAACCCATCGGCGGCTGGGCGCCATGACCATCGGCCAGCGCCACACCGGACGACAGCAACAGGCCGAGCACCAAGGTACACAGCTGATTCGATAGCTTTTTCATCTTCAATTTTCCCCCAGTTAAGATTTGTTTCTGCCAAAACGGACGCCTGGCATGGTGACCGGGACCCGCCTCTGCAACGGGCGGTTTCCGGATCGTTAATGCTGGTTCGGGCACACCGTGAACAGGCTAAGATTGCGCAAACGCTTATACCACACCTGATACACCGGTCACCTTGAGCCCCGCCAGACCACACCCCGCTCCCGACGAAGCACGCTCGTCGATGCCAGCTGAACAACCCGCCAGCAGCAAGGGCTGCTATCACTGCGGCCTGCCGCTCGACCCGGCCTTTGACGGCCGCACCGAGATACTCGGCCAATCGCGCGAATTCTGCTGTCACGGTTGCCTGGCCGTGGCCCGAAGCATTACCGATGCGGGCCTGGAGTCTTATTACGAGCACCGCCGCGAGACAGCCGTGACCGCCGATGTCGTGCCCGAGATCGTGCGCAAACTGACCTTCTACGATCACCCGGACGTTCAGCAATCGTTCGTTCGCGACAGCCAGAACAGCCGCGAGGCATCGCTGCTGCTGGAGAACATCCGCTGCCCGGCATGCCTGTGGCTGAACGAGCGGGTCCTGCGTGGTCTCGACGGCATACTCGACGTCGAGCTGGATTATGCGAGCCATCACGCCCGCGTCCGCTGGGACCCCGATCGCATTGCCCTCAGTGAAATCCTCGAAAGCATTATCAACATCGGCTACGTCGCGCATCCCTATGATCCCGGTCGCCGTCGGCAGCTCACGGAGCTTCAGCAACGCCGCAGCAGCGAGCGGCTGATCTTCGCCGGTGTCATCGGCATGGTGGTCATGCACTTTGCGATCGCCGGTTACGTCATGGGATACAGCGACGAGACCGGAGACCTGGCGCTGTGGGTCCAGATCGGGCGCTGGACCAGCCTGTTCGCTGCGACGGTGCTGCTGGCCTACCCCGGCCAGGAGTTCTTCATTGGTGCCTGGCACGACCTGCGCAACCGGCGCCTGGGCATGGATATTCCGATCGTGCTCGGCCTCGTCACCGCCTACGTCGGCAGCCTGCAAACGACGATCACATTGCAGGGCGAGGTCTATTACGACTCGATAGCGATGTTCGTGTTCCTCGTCCTGCTGGCCCGGCGTATCGAACTGAGGGGACGGTTGCGGGCAGCCGACGCCCTGGACCGGGTCGGCCGCATCCAGCCGCAGCTGGCCCGACTGAGCGAGCCCGGGGGCGAACGCGAGGTATTGGTCACCGAACTGCAACCCGGTGACAAGGTGCGCGTGCTGCCCGGAGAAGTCGTCCCCACCGATGGCATCCTGCTGGATCGTGCCAGCAGCTTCGACGAGTCACTGCTCACGGGAGAGCCGCTGCCGGTTACCCATGAACCCGGTGCACGTCTGCGCGGCGGCAGCTGCAATATCGAGCAACCCGTTGAGATCGAAATCACCCACCGTAGCGCGGATTCGACGCTGGCAGAGATCCATCGACTGCTGTCGCGCGGACTACGCGACGCCCCCCGGTACGCGGTCCTGGCCGAGCGGGTCGCGAGCGGTTTCGTCGCCGTGGTCTTGCTGATCGGCATCGTCACCGCAGTATCCTGGCTGCTGATCGAACCCCAAGAGGCACTGCGCAACACCGTCGCCGTCCTGATAGTGACCTGCCCCTGTGCGCTGGCGCTGGCGACACCGGTCGCCGCGGCAATCAGCGCCGGAAACCTGGCCGACAACGGTCTGCTGGCGACCCATGGTCGTGCGATCGAGGTGCTGGCGCAGGCCGACGTGGTCGCGTTCGACAAGACGGGCACACTGACGACCGGTGCACTGGCCGTCGCAGAGGTCGCCACCCTGGACCTCGACGAATCCCGTGCACGCCTGGTCGCGGCCGCCCTGGAACAACACTCGGAACACCCGGTCGGCCGTGCGTTGCGGGCAATGCCCCCGTCGACCAGACTCCCAAGCGTCGATGGACTTTCCCATCACGTCGGTCAGGGCATCTCTGCCACTGTCGATGGTGTCGAATGGCGTATCGGCAAGCGGTCTTTTGCAATCGGCGATGACCCGGGTGACACGATAGCCGCCGTGCACGACAGGCTGCTCGACGAGTCCGACACGGTCATCGTACTGCACAGCGAAACCGCTGGCACGGCCCTGTTCGCGCTACAGGACCAACCGCGCGCAGGGGCCGAAAGGCTTACCGATTCCCTGCGTGCGCAGGGGGTCGAGCGTGTCGTGCTGCTCAGCGGCGACCAGGACGTCAGCGTTCAGCGGTTTGCCGCCGGCCGTGGATTTGACGAGGTGCGCGCCGACATGACGCCGGCAGACAAGCTGCACTGGATACGCCAACAGCAGGCCCGTGGGTCCCGCGTGATCATGGTGGGCGACGGAATCAACGACGCGCCAACACTGGCGGCAGCCGACACATCCGTGTCGTTCTCCCTGGCGACCGACCTTGCACAGGTCAACAGCGATCTGCTGGTCCTCGGCGACAGCCTCGGGGTACTGGCGGACATGCGCATAATGGCCCGGCGTACACGCAATATCATCAGGCAGAACCTTTCCTGGGCGGCCGCTTACAACTTCCTCGCCGTGCCGTTCGCCGCGCTGGGATACATTGCACCATGGGGGGCAGCCATCGGCATGTCCGCCAGTTCGCTGCTGGTCGTCCTCAACGCGCTTCGCTTGCGAACGACGAAATAATAATAAATACCGAAAGTTATAGCGATTAATGCATGTATTTTGTTACTTAGGAATCGCAATACCTTGAGCTTCGCTCTGAACATGGTATATTAGTGTTTACTAATATTTTAAGGAGCAAGAGCCATGTACCGCGTCGTTCACAACACAGTCGTTGACCGTTACCGGATCGAAAAACGGGAACTGCTGGGATGGAATTTCATCATTGACCAGGCCACCGGGCTGTACCTGGAGTTCAGCGATATGGATCAGGCACGCGCATGGATCTGCGAACACACGTCCACGACGTCCTCGCCGGGTCGGCGCTGGCAGGTCGTACCGGATTGCGGCTGCTGATCACCGGCACACCGAACCGCACAAAACCCTCAATTCGCAGCGATGGCCATTAACGTCGCAGGCATGTCCTCGTCGTGACCTGGTTTTATGGCTTTAACCTGGATTTAATTTTATTTATAACCAATAGCTTATAAACCAAATACCCTTTAAAAAACTTGCTAATGGGTATATCTTTTCTCCCGCCTTCGGTGGGTGTCACTGACAAAAAGAAGCTCGGGCACGTCCCGCCCCACCTCTGCCGCCTTTGAAAAATCGAACGCCTCGCGAGCCGCCCGGGTCTTCAGGCCCGTTCACGCCTGCGCGGACGATGGACAAAGTCCTCAGCGGCAACCGGCCAAGCACTCAGTACGCGATTGGAGAAGTGACGCATGACCGAACTTACGGAAGATGAGAAGCGCCAGATCCTCGAGGCGCCCCCAAAAGGCACCTGGGCCGTGATCCTGGTAATCGGCCTCGCGATGCTCGCGGGCTGGCTGTATTTCTTCTTTGGCCTGTTTATGTCCCACGGCCCTGTCGCCTGACGCTGGAGCAGCGCAATGCATATCGATCCGCTGGAAAAGAAATGGATGTACGTCGTCGGCGTTATGACAGTGATCATGATCGGCTCGATGACCTATGCAGCCGTGGTCATGAACATGCACCCACCGAGCAACGTCGAGACCATCGACCCCAAGACGTTGCACCTGTCGGGCGAATTCACCGAGGACAATCTCGGCGTCAGCGAAAACCCCGACGGATCGCTGACCGTGCGCATGATCGCCGCACGTTACTCGTTTTACCCGCAGATGATCGAGGTGCCGGCGGACACGCCCGTCACCTTCCGTATCACCAGCCCGGACATCGTGCACGGCGTGCACGTGCCCTTCACCAACATGAGCACGATGGTCATCCCCGGTTACGTGTCCGAGGTAACCACCCGGTTCTCGCGCGAAGGCGAGGCACAGTTCCTGTGCAACGAGTACTGCGGTCTCGGCCATGACTACATGTGGTCGAAGCTGAAAGTGGTTCCGAAAGGCTGATCGTCGCGGGCTGAGCAAGGAAAACATTCATGTATGACAAGTCAAAATCGATAGCGTTGGCCAACATGTGGGTGGCCTTCGCTGCGTTCTTCGTCGCGATCGTGTTGGGGCTTTACCAGGTCGCCAACCGCAGCGGCCTGTTCCCGGAGATGGAGTCGCACGACCTGTACTTCGCGTCGGTGTCCACGCACGGCGTGCTGATGGGCTTCGTGTTGACGACCTTCTTCATCATGGGCTTCGGTTACTACACCGCCACAGCGACGCTCAAGCGCCCGTTGTGGAACAAGGGCCTGGCCTGGATCGCCTTCTGGATCGCACTCGGCGGGACCGTACTGGCGGCCATTCCGCTGCTCAACGGCGACGCCTCCGTGCTGTATACCTTCTACCCGCCACTGAAGGCCGACCCGATGTTCTATATCGGCGCCACGCTATTGGTGGTCGGATCGTGGATCTGGTGCCTCGAGATGATCATGTCGACAGTCAACTGGAAACGCGACAATCCGGGCCAGGTCGTACCGCTGGCAATGTACGGCACCACGGCCAACGCCATCATGTGGCTGTGGACCAGCGCCGGCGTAGCGATCGAGATGCTGTTCCAGTTGATCCCCTGGTCGCTGGGACTGATGGACACCATCGACCCGGGTCTCGCGCGCACGCTGTTTTCGTGGACGCTGCATGCCATTGTCTATTTCTGGCTGTTCCCGGCCTACATCGCGATGTACACGATCCTGCCCAAGCTCGCCGGCGGACGCCTGTTCAGCGACGAGATGGCGCGCATCGCGTTCATCATGCTGCTGGTGATCTCGGTGCCGATTGGCTTCCACCACCTGTACATGGACCCGCAGCAGTCGGCAGGTTTCAAGTTCCTGCACATGCTCGGTACGTTCGGCGTCGCCATTCCGACGCTGCTGACGGGCTTCACGGTGCTCGCCTCGCTCGAAGGTGCCGGCCGCCTGCGCGGCGGCAAGGGCCTGTTCGGCTGGATCGCTGC
>JAGRGW010000120.1 GCA_020445315.1 Gammaproteobacteria bacterium | reverse complement strand
GGCCGGCAACCAGGTTCTGGGTGGTCGTCGACTTACCGATACCGCCCTTGCCGTAGATTGCACATTGACGCAGTGACATTTGTAATCTCCTTCAACTTTTGTTGGCTCGCAATGGGAACGAACTCATCGAATCCGCTCGGACATGAGCTATCGAGCAAACCGCATGCCAAACCATCAGCAAGCTCTTTTCTATTTGTTTTTTAAGTATTTTTTGAATAGCCTGCGATGTAGTCGCTTGGTGGACTTCACGACAAATCCCCATGGTCCCTATGGGTAAAAACCGACAATTCGACAAACGCCAGGTGGGATTGCCGCGCCAAGCCCGACTGCCGATCAACCGCTGCAACCTGCCGGCAGTGATACTCGGCAGCCTGACCTTCCAGCGCCACCCGGACATACTCGCGATCGACGGCGTCCGCGAACTGCACCGGGCGCTGTTCGACGATCTGCGCAACGTTGCCTCCGCGGAGCAACGCGCGCTTCGCTTCACCGCTTACATGCACTCGGCCTTTCTCCTGGAGCACCCGGACGAGGTGGGCCTGGACCCGGACTGCGGCCGCCCGCGGCACAGGATCGACTATCGCCGGTTGCTGCGTGGCTGGTTGTTCGACAGTGACAGCGCAGAGGCTGCGGTATTAAAAGGTTGGGTGGAGTCCCGTTTCGGTCTGCTGGCACGCAAACATGAAGGCCGTTTGCACAGCGGAGATACCGACTGGGAGCACCGATACGCGGTGGCGAGAACCAACGGCCTGTACAACACCAACGCGCTCGAAGCGCAACTCGACCTGCTGTTCACCTATTGCCAGTTCGAACTCGGACTGACACACGGCACCAAGGCGCGGCTGCGCCTGTACCGGGGAATCAACGGCATTGGGAATCACGAAATACTTGCCCGACCCGGGCATGGTCGCTATGTCCTGGTGCTGAACAATCTCTCGTCGTTCAGCAGCAGTCGCGAACGTGCCGACGAGTTCGGCGATATCGTCATCGTTGCTGACGTGCCGGTCAGTAAACTGCTGTATGTCCCTGCTCTCTTGCCCGGGCTGCTGCGTGGCGAAGACGAGTTTCTCGTTATCGGCGGCGTGTACGAGGTAGCCGTAGCCACGGGATGATCTCGTCCCGGACGCACCCTGTTTGTCGGCAAGCCTGCACGGCAAAGGGTAGCAAACCCAACAAAAACGCCCCCAGTCGCACATCGCCCCCGTAAAGCCCCCTGATTACACGGGGCAGTTCGTTATGGCCCGTCTTTTGCTCGGAAGTCGTATCGCGAAAGCAATCGACTTACGGGGCCTACCGAATGACAGCATCCATCCTGCAGGAGAT
This sequence comes from Gammaproteobacteria bacterium, assembly GCA_020445315.1. Classification (GTDB taxonomy): domain Bacteria; phylum Pseudomonadota; class Gammaproteobacteria; order Chromatiales; family Chromatiaceae; genus Thiosocius. The sequence goes on along the minus strand of JAGRGW010000120.1, from coordinate 10,116 downwards.
CATCAGCGGCGTGACGGAGGGGACTGTCGCCCCGTACATCGGTCCCGGCGCCCTTGCCGGCGTCACCAATCGCGACGGTGATGTTGCGATGCCAGCCGACAGCGACAGCCTGATACTGGCCATGAACAACGGCAAGCCGATGGCGCCGCGCCTGATGTACGAGTTCCCGCGCGCGGCCATGGACGTCGAGCTGAAACGCGGTCGCACGGCGTTGCATCGCTTCCTCGACAAGACGTACGGCGACACCGAGTGGGCTCGCGCACCGCTGCACGACTGGCTGTCTGCGCTAAAGCCGCCGTATGTCATCGATATCAATCGGGACACCCAGTTGCAGGCGAGTTACGCGAACGTGGCACACACGTTGATACGCGGTATCGCCCGCGTCGGCGGCACCGATTACCGCTTCCGCATTCATCATTACGACGGTGAAAAGTATTCCGACAAGGAGATTGGTCAACACGAGGTCGATCCCACGCTGCCGGTCTTGTTCAAACCGATGGGGAGCCCGTTACCGGACCCGACCTACATTGCGTCCGACGCAGACTATGTCGACTACATCACCGAGTTGATGGGCGGCTTCGCGATCCCGTCGTTCGTGAAGGAATATCGCAAGGGCAAGCGGTATGTGTTCATCGGCATGCGAATGACCCGCGACACCGAGCGCATGGTGCTGTCGGACATGGTCTACGCCGCCGCGGCACCGACTGGCTGGGCGCTGATCGCCGAACCCACCGACAAGGAAGTACGCTTCTGCCGGAAGATGGGTATCGAGGTCGTCGAGGCCGATGTTGCCGACCTGGTCGCTCTGACGAATCCGGCGCGGGCTTCTGCCGAGGCAGGCAGCATGACCGCCCAGGATGTCGGCTGTTGACAGATGCCGCTCTTCGCTCCCTGCCAGGGCAAAACCGCCTGCCGTGACGACGGACAGCGCTGCCTGACCTGCGGTCGCAGCCTGGCCGAAATTGGCGCCTTGCGTGGCCTCATCGGTCAGCTCGCCGACCTGGCGATCGAGAATGACTACGGGAACCCGGGCCAGTACGTGGAGTACGTCGCTACCCGGCTGCAGAAGGTCATTGCCCACCGACAGAAAGCCTCCCATGCAGCCCCATGAACACCGGAAACAGGCACATGCTTATCAGTGATTTCGACAACGCCTACCAGTTGGACCACACGCAGATGGACCAGACCCATCGCGAGTTCGTCGACCTTGTCAACCAAATCGAATCCTGCGACCAGGCGGCATTCAAGGCTGGATTCCAGGCCCTCGTCACACACACGGAGGCACACTTTGCCGCCGAGCAGCTGCTGATGGAGCAATCCGGTTTCCCGGCCACTGCCGAGCATACGGGCGAGCATCAACGCGTGCTGGGCCAGTTGCACCAGATGCACGGCAGGATAGAAAAAGGCTCGGCCGCCATGGCACGTGCGTTCGTACGTGAGCAGCTACCCGGTTGGTTCAAACTGCATGCGATCACGATGGACAGTGCACTGGCTGCGCATCTCAAACTGGCGCGCAATCGCCAGTTCCAAAGCGAGCGCGGGTTACCGGACATTCTGACCGCCGACGCGGCCGGAGACGATTAGCGCTCGCCCAGGACAGGCAGCCGCCGGCTCGCAACTGACACTTTCTTCATCACTTACTGAGGCATTCTTCGTGTTACTCGAAACGTACAAGGCCAATGGCCTGTTGTTCAATCAGAATTTTCTCGAGCAGACCAGCAAGGCGGGCGTGCAGGGTTATCGCGGCGAACTGGTGCTCGTCGAAGGCGGTATTGCCGATGCCAAGGGTCACGCAAAACCACCCGAAGAGGTCCTGCGTGGCGCGGTGCTGTTAACCGACGACAAGATTCACCTGGTCGTCGGCGCTTTGGACGACATTGCGTCGTTGGAGACGCTGGTATCGAAGTACGGCAAAGACTTCGCCGATGACATGCTCGCCATCCTCTATGTCGTCAACATCAGCGAAGCCGTGCAGGCCGATATCGGTGAGCATCGCTTTGTGCTGATCCCGCTGGTCCAGGGCGTACCCTGGAACGAGACCATCGACGAACTGGGCCTGGAAAAAAGTGACTTCAAGGGCCAGTCCGCCGCCGACAAGATCGTCACGCTGCGTGATGAAATCGCATCGTACAAGCCAAAGTACCCGGTGGTGGCACTCGATGACGTACTGGCCTCTGCCACCGACACCGTACGCGAAGGTTGGGGCGCCGTCTGAGCCCTGCCCCACCTGTCCGTGTCGGCAGCAGAAATGAAAAGGCCCGTCAGCGGAATCGTTGACGGGCCTTGTTCACAGACGGCGGCTACGGCTTAGTTGTCGAGGCGCCATTCAGGGGCCACCCAGCAGATGTCTTCATCCGCTGATACGATGTTCTGCGCCAGGCGTTCCTGCATCGCGCGCCGTTCGGCAGTCACCAGGACGTCATCCTGGCCTTCCGATGCGGCCTTGGCCGCGATACCGGCAAACATGCCGGCGGTGATCATCAAGCTCATTGCGATTTGTTTCATGCTACTTCCTCTGAAACAGTTTTTAGGGTATAGAAAAAGTATATTAGCTTTTGCTTATTGATGCAAATGATATTTGTCAATACAGCGGCGTGGGACTAAAACTCAACCCACTGAATAATTGGCAATTTTTTCGACATTCTGTGACAGTTTTGTGACCCGACATCCGACTGGCAATTCGACCAATCGAACCGACAGCCACATCGTTGACAGGTGTGCAGGCAAAATAGACTGCGTCGCCGCCATACAATCACCCGTCCGGCTGTCAGCGGTCGTTGAAATCAGGGCGCGATACTACGATTGATGCGTCGCAACGCCTGTCCACGCTGATGGATCTTCAGCCAGTCGAGCAACTCGCTGAGAAAGAAATGCCGGTTTTCCTCGTAGCTGAAATGCAGCACGACATCATGCTCCCGGTCCAGGTAACGCCTTGCTACCGACCGGTAAAGCCCCGGTATGCGGTCGTTGAATGCATCAGGCAAAACCAGCAGCCGCACGACCAACCTGAACAGCAGGGCAAACCGCCCCCCGTATTCCCGTTCGCTGACCCTGAAATCCGCCAGTTGTTCTGCGTAAGGCGCGAAACGCTGCAGGTAGTCACCGACATCGAGCCCACGACTGTTGGATTCCTGCTCACCCATGGTTACTGATACCCGTCCCTTCAATCACCGGCTGAACACCGCCATTCGCCAGTGCGACGAGGCTGATGGCCTGCTGCTCGCACTCCTGTCTCACAGCCGTATCGAGGGCATTCGACCAACGCAGCGGTATGGCTTCACGCCCGTAGAGCGCACCTGCCAGCATACCGGCAATTGCACCGGTCGTGTCACTGTCACCACCCCGGTTCACGACATCGACCAGTGCTTCCTCGAACCCGGACGTCGAGAACAGGGCCTGAAACACGGCGCGCAAGGTATCGACGATCCAGCCGCTGGGATTTTCGACCCGCCTGCCGTCGTAGCGAAAAGCGGGAAAACCAGACACCAGGGCATCGGCAATCTGCCGCATCGACCGCCTCCCTCCACCTTGCAGGGCCGCGACCACCATCTTGACCACCGTGTCGGTACCGGCGTCCGACAATGGCGCATTGTGGGTAACGTGCGACTGGACATGTACGGCGCTCACCAATTGTTCGACCGGCGCCCTGCAGTAGGCCAGTGCCACCGGAAGACATCGCATGCAGGCGCCATTTCCCGCACTTTGCTCGTTCTGGTCGATTTTCGGTCTGCCGGTACTGCGATAATGCACAATACCGCGGCGAACCGTATTGCCGATATCGACCGGCTTGGAACGCATCCACGCCGAAAATGCCTCGGCTATGGACACCGCATCCACACGACGCCGGTCGATGATCGAACGCCCCAGCGCCAGGCTCATCTCCGTATCGTCCGTCACGGCACCCGGCGCAAGATGGAGCCAGCCACCGCCGACGATGTCGCGGTGGACCTTGTGGTACTGCCTGATCTCCCTGGGGGTCAGGAACTCCGTGGTGGCGCCCAGCGCGTCGCCCACGGCGAGCCCCCGTAGCCGATTGACTGGCCTGCTCCGCGGTCCAGCCCAGGGACCCGCCACTGGACAGCACCTGAGACGATCCGCTCACCACCGCTCCTTCAGTCTTCCGGCCCAAAGCAGTTGGCGTAATCGGTGCAGACCTCGCAGCTGGGCGACCGGCAGGTATAGATACCCTCGGTCTCGCACAACTGCTTGTAGAGGAACTTCTTCCATTTCATGTCGCGGTCGTTCTTCTGCGCGAGCGGGAAAAAATTGTCGGTCATCAGGCGGGACAGGTCGGCGCGCTCCCACAAGCCGAGATCCTGCCACAGGTGGTCAGCGCCCATGCTGCCGGCGACGACGATGTCCGCCAGCATGGCCTCGGTATCATTGCCGTGCGTCCTGTTTCGAAGCAGCAGCAATCGCAGATCGTCCATTTCATCGAAGCGCCCGGGATCGGCCGCCTGACGGTTGACCTGGAATGTCTTGTCGGCGAGACGGGGGAAATGTCGCTGCACCATGGTCCGGAATCGCGGCTCGCCGAGCCCCAGCCAATGCGGCAATGCACCCTCCCCCTGCGACCACGACGACAGAATGCGCGCAAGGGTTTCCTCTACCGGGTCACCCTTGCGCGCCGCCATCAGTGTCTCGTACACCGTGAGTGTCGCGACAGCAGTGGCTGGAACCGGCATCACTGCGTCTCGAATTCCACGACGATATCCTCGTCGCGGGGAATGAACTGACAGGCGAGGCGCCATTCGCTGGGCAGATCGTTGACGATCATGTTTTCGAGATCATCCTTGCTGATCTTGCCGAGTTCGCGCAGGACCTTTTTCTCCTTTTCTTCCAGGTGGTAGCCCATCGGCGTCTTTTCACCGAGGTACTTGACCCGGATGGCACAACTACCGCATTCACCGTCACCACAATCGAAGGAGATCGGGATCTTGTTCGTCTTCGCAATTTTCAGGACCGTCTCGGTGAAACTACCGGCAACGGCGTAAACAGTTTTGTCCTTGTACTCCGGACTGGAGAATGTGATCAGTGGCATTGCAATACTCCCAATGCGTACGGAATGAAATCGAAATGATCAGGTCGGCTTGACCGTGCAGTCGCCGAGAATCTGTGCCTGGCACGCCAGGCGGTCGTGACGGCCGGCCATGTTTTCCTTCAGTACCTTTTCCTCCAGTACCGACGGTTCGGTGAGGTTGTTCCAACCTTCGGTCACGTGCATCATGCAGGTGCCGCAGTCGCCCTCGCGGCAGCCGTAGATGATCCCCGCACCGATCTTTTCCGACACCTCGATGACCCGCGTTCCAGCCGGCACGTTCACCGTCTGTTCGATGTCTTCAAACGTAATCTTTGCTTTAGCCATAGCTATCCCCTTATTACTAACAACAGAACTGAAAAACCTGCCTGACGGATGCGGAAACCCGGTCAGGCGAGGTCTGCAAAATCGATGACACCGCCACTGCCGCTCTTTCCGACCAGCACCTCTGCTATTTCCAGACCAAAAGCGTGACAGGCCTCCAGCTCTTCTGCCGTCGGTATCAACTTCACGCGCATTCCCGACCTCGGGATATGCATCTTCAGTCCGCGCATGCGGTCTTCGATCATCCGCACGGCCTCGCCACTCCAGCCGTACGAACCGAACGCCGCACCGAGCTTGCCTTTCAGGTTCACCACGGCCAGCGACGACAGCAGGTCCCAGACCGGTTTGACGGCGTCGCCGTTGATCGTGGGTGAGCCGAAAAGCAGCGCGTCGGCTTCCTCGATGAGGTCGACGAACGGGTCGGTCTCGCCACCCTCGAGGTCGTAGAGCGAGACGCGGACACCGTCGACGTCACCGGCGCCCTCGGCGATGGCTTCCGCCATGCGTGCCGTGTTGCCGTAGGAACTCATGTAGAAGATGATCATCGACTGTTCGTCCGAACCTATCCCCTGTGACAGGCTCGACGTCGACAGCTCGCGATAATGCGTCACGTACCGGCGCGGGCGTTCCCGCAGGATCGGGCCATGCGTCGGTGCGATCTGTGACAGCTTCAGCGGCTCGATCAGTTTCAAGGCGTCCATCACGTGCTTTTTGAAAGGCCGCATGATGTGGGCGTAGTAGTAATCAAACGAGAAGCGAAAATCACCGACCAGGTCGTTGAACAGCCGCTTGTCGCAGTAGTGGCAGCCGAACACATCGCCCGAGAACAGGATCCCTTCTTCTTCCAGGTAAGTGCACTGCGTATCGGGCCAATGCAGGAAAGGCGTATGCAGGAACTGCAACGTACGATCGCCAAGACTGACCGAATCGCCGGTCGTGACCGTTGTGTACGGCAGGTTCTCGTCTCCGTGCAGCAGCGCCTTCAACATCGACGTGGCGCGTTGCGAGATATAGAGCTGGGCCTGCGGCGCACGCCTCATCAACTCCGGCAGCGCACCACTGTGATCCGGCTCCAGGTGATTCAGCACGATCACCTTGATGTCCTCGTAGCGGGCCTCCGATTCCAGGCGGGCGAAGAACTCGTCGCTGAAGTTCTCCTTGACCGTGTCGATCACCGCCACGCCGTCGCTTCCCTTGACCAGGTAGGAGTTATAGGTCGTACCGTTCGCGGTGGTCAGGATGATGTCGAAGCTGCGCAGTGTCGGATCGAGCGCACCGATCCAGTACACCCCGTCGGCAAACTCCACCGCCTGCCTGTGCGCCGATACATCGATCGAGCGGCTCACGGCGATTCCCCGCATACCGGCTGGCTGTCGGTTTCGCGTGGACACGACTGCAGGTCGACACCACGCTGCAGGTGGATACCGACTGCCGCCAACACCGGGCCGTCGACGAAGCCGCATTGCCGAAGTTCACCCCGCTGCATCAATGGCCGGCGGATCAGCAGCGGGTCGTCGAGCATCAGTTTCAGTGCCACGACGGCTTCGAGCCGGTCGACCGCCAGTTCACCCGACTTCACCCGCGGCGCACTGTCGTTGAACCACTCGCGCACCGGCTTTTCACCAAAGTACGCGCGCAAGCCGTCGACGGTCCAGCGCTCGGTCAGCAGGTTCCGCACCTCGAGCCGGCAGCCGTGTTTCGTCAACAGCGCTTTCTGCCGCGCATTGCCGGCGCATCCGGGTTTTTCATAGAAGACGAGATCACTCATGCGGCATCCTTGCCATGCGCTCTTCATACAGGCTCATCAACAATGCCGAGTTTCGCCGCCAGGCCCTTTCGGATACGCGCAGTCCGGCCGGCCTGCAACCCGCTCCCGGCGTCCAGCACAGCTGCTGCATGCAACGCAGGAAACGGTTAAGCAAGCCGGCGGAATCGGATCCGCGGTGCAGATTCTGCGTGGCCGTACCAATTGACATGGTCGCCACCGTTCAGCGCGCCTGGATCTCGGCCATGACCTCGGCCATCCGCTCGGGTGGTATGCCGGTCAGCGAACCCGGCGGGTTCGCCGCCTCGCCGAACGGATTCAGGATCGCACCCTCGATCGGGCAGATGCTCATACACTGGGCGTCGGCGTGATCACCTTCGCATTCGGTGCATTTCCCGGCATCTACAAGGAAATGTGGCCGCGCCTCGTAGATTGCCTTGCTCGGGCACAGCGGCTCGCAGGCCCAGCAGTTCACGCAGCTTTCGACTATTTCATAGGCCATGACTTCTCTCCCGGAGATCCTGCTCAGGCACCTGCCTGCAAACTCGCTACTTGGCCGGTCTTTTCCGGCAGGCCCTTGGCGACCATCTCCGCGTAGACAGCGGCCACCGCTTCTTCGATCGGTTCCATGGCATGTTCGCCGTTCGGTGCGATACCGGCCTGTTCGAGCATCTCCCAGGGCTCGTAGCCGATCTTCGAGCACAGTACGGCCTCGCATCCTTCGAGCGTGCGGATGGTTTTCTGCAGCACGCTTTCGCCGTCGCCACAGGTGTCGCCGCCCTCACAATAGAGGTCTACCTTGCGATGACCGATGAATCGCACGTCGGTTGCTGACGCCTCGTACACGAGGAACTCTTTCGCATGGCCGAAATGCTGATTGACAACACCGCCGCCGCTGGTCGCAACGGCCATCAGTACGGGGCGGGCATCCTTGCGACGCACACCAATCGACGAAAGTGAAATAAAGCTTTCGCCCGTGTTTTTGCGCTGAGCCTCGAGCGTGGCCAACGCGGCAGCCTGGTACGCGGCCCGCTTCTCCATCGCGGCCTCGTAGTCGATGTGCATGGTCTCGACCTTGTCCATCGTGAACTCGTCGCCGCGATCCTCGCCGAGCATGCCGACGGCATCGGCCCGGCACTGGCGACAGTGGCGCATCATGTTCATGTCACCGGCGCACTTGTCCTGCAAGGCCTGCAGTTCGTCGTGGGTCGGGCCACGCTGCCCCATGACGCCGTAGAACGTGCCGTGCTCGGCCTCGGCGATCAGCGGCATGACGTTGTGCAGGAAGGCGCCCTTGGCCTTGACGATCTTGCTGACCTCCTCGAGATGCTGGTCGTTGACGCCCGGAATCATGACCGAGTTGACCTTGACCAGGATGCCGCGCTCGGTCAGCATCTCGAGCCCCTTCTGCTGGCGCTCAATCAGGATCTTCGCGCCCTTCTTGCCCTTGATGCGGCGGTTGTTCCAGAAGATCCACGGGTAAATCTTTGCGCCGATTTCCGGATCGACACAGTTGATCGTGATCGTCACGTGATCGATGTTGTGCTTGCACAACTCATCGACCTGGTCCGGGAGCGACAACCCGTTGGTCGATACACACAGCTTGATGTCCGGGGCCTTTTCGGTGAGCTGGCGGAACGTTTCGAAGGTACGCTCCGGATTGGCCAGGGGATCGCCCGGGCCGGCTATGCCGAGCACGGTCATCTGCGGGATGTTGGCTGCCACTGCCATGACCTTCTTGACCGCCTGGTCCGGTGTCAGCAGTTCGGACACGACACCGGGGCGCGATTCGTTGGCGCAGTCGTACTTGCGGTTGCAGTAATGGCACTGGATGTTGCATGCCGGCGCGACCGCCACGTGCATCCTGGCGAAGTGGTGATGCGCGTCTTCCGAGTAGCACGGATGATCCTTCACCTTGTCCTGGATACTCTGCGGCAGATGCGACAGCTGGTCACTGCTGCCACCACAACCGGACGAACTGCAACCGCCGCCCGCCTCCTGACCGATAACTGTCAATTCCATCAATGCGCCTCCGAGTCCGATGCCGGATACCGGTCTCCCGATCTCCAATAACCGGGTATCTGCAAGGCGCGTGCCTGGAATTGATTTCTTCGTATGCGTTTGATTAATCGCTTGTTTTTTTCGACGCAATCACGGCTTGTCGGATAATTCACAGCGCGATGTCTGCAACCTGTTGGCTTGCCTACAGTGATACGACAACGCAGTCGAAGCGACTGCCACGCCGATAATGTCGATTGGCTGCCTCGGGAACTGCACGGCAACGTGCACAATCACCACGACGGGCGGCAACCACCCATGCGCGCCGAGACACATTGGTAACGCCCTGCCCATGGAAGGAAATGGTTGGTCAGATCTGCCGAATCGTGATGTTCAGCGTTTGGATCCGGTAGGCGATCTGCCGCGGCGTCATACCGAGCAGCCGTGCCGCCTTGGCCTGTACCCAGCCGGCCTGCTCCAGCGCCGCGATCACGCGGTCACGTTCGTCCAGTTCCGGGTCGTTCAGGTCCGGGCGCGGTTCGCGCGTCGACGGAACAGCACCGAAGTTGCCCAGGCCCGAGCCCTGCAATCCCATCAGGTTGATTTCCTTTGCGCCAATGATGCCCGATTCGCACATCACCGCCGCGCGTTCCAGGCTGTTCTCCAGTTCGCGCACGTTGCCTGGCCAGTCATAGCGCATCAGCAGGCTCAGGCCGCTGTCGTCGACTTCCAGTTCGCGACCCTGGCTCTTGCCGATCTTGGCCACCAGGAAACGCGCCAGTTCGGGCACGTCCTCGACGCGTTCACGCAGCGGCGGCATGTTGATTGGCATGACATTCAGCCGGTAGTAGAGATCCTCGCGAAACTCGCCCTCATGAACGGCAGACTCGAGATCCCTGTTGGTGGCGGCAACCACGCGCACGTCGACTCTCTGAGTCTTGATCCCGCCGACACGTTCGAACTCACCTTCCTGCAGTACGCGCAGCAGCTT
>JAGRGW010000536.1 GCA_020445315.1 Gammaproteobacteria bacterium | reverse complement strand
TTACCGTCGCACTCGTCCTCGTGCAACAGGGCATGGCTTACGCGCAGCTCGCCGGGCTGCCGGTGGTCTACGGGCTGTACGCGTCTTTCGTACCGGTAATTATCGCTTCGCTGTGGGGCTCGTCGAGCCAGTTGCACACCGGACCGGTGGCCATGCTGTCACTGATGTCCGCGGCGGCCCTGATTCCGTTCGCAACCCCGGGCTCCACCACCTTCATCGAGCTCTCGGTGATGCTGGCCCTGATGGTTGGCGTGCTCCGGCTGGCGCTTGGCGCCCTGAGCCTGGGCGCGATCGTGAACCTGTTGTCCAGCCCGGTGATCGTCGGCTTCACCAATGCCGCGGCACTGATCATCGGACTGTCGCAACTCAGCAAAGTCATTGGCGTGCCGTTCCCGCGCACCGAGTCCTACCTGGCCGATCTCTGGCGCGTCGTCGCGCAGATCCCGGAGGCCCACCTGTTGACCGCCGCTTTCGCTACCGGTGCCTGGCTGCTGATCGCCGGTCTGCGCAAGATCAAGCCGAACCTGCCCGGCGTGCTGATTGCCGTGGTCCTCGCAACCGTACTGAGTGCCATCGTGGGGTACGAGCGCAAGACTACCGTGGACCTCGAGCAGATCAACGATGCCCGCGAAGTAACGACGCTGCGCGCTTATCGGGACGCACGCGATCGCATGTCCGAAATCACGGCCGAGCTGGCAAGCCTGGCGCAGCAGGCCGACGCGGCTGAGCGCGAAGGCGGCATCGAGGCGATTTCGCACGCTGCCACCATGCGTGCCCCCCTGGCCGCACTCGAGTACGAACTTGACGGAATCAAGAAGAACGTCACACGACTGCAGGTCGAACTGCACGCGATGACACTGCTTGGCGTGGAAGACGACACTCGGGGCATCCGGTTCTACTCCTCGAATACGTTGCCGGACGGAACGGCTCCCGACGGTCGCCGCTGGCGCGTCGACGGCATTGCCGGTAACCAGGTGACGCTGTCTGCCGGGGGCGATGTCGTCGGCAATATCCCGCAGGGCCTACCGAGCCTGCAAGTGCCAACGCTGCATTGGGACCTGGTATGGGGCTTGCTGCCTGCAGCCATGGTCATGGCGCTGATCGGTTTCATGGAGGCCACGTCAATCTCGAAGGCAATCGCGACCAAGACCGGCGACCGGGTCGACACCAACCGCGAACTGATCGGCCAGGGACTCGCCAACATTGCCGGCAGTTTCTTCAACTCCTATACGGTCAGCGGCTCGTTCTCCCGGTCCGCGGTGGCCGCACGCATGGGCGCTACCACTGGCCTGTTCGCCATCGTCAGTGCACTGGCAGTCGTACTGGTGCTCCTGTTCTTCACCAGCTACCTGTATCACCTGCCGCAGGCCGTGTTGGCGGTCATCGTCATGATGGCGGTGTTCAGCCTGATCCGTGTCCGGCCGCTGGTGCAGGCATGGAAGGTGGATCGCATCGGCGCACTCATCGGCAT
>JAGRGW010000119.1:1370-8854 GCA_020445315.1 Gammaproteobacteria bacterium | reverse complement strand
TCGTTGCCGGACTGGATGATCATGCCCTTCAACAGGTCGTCGACGGCGACCCGCTTGTTGACCTCGATGAACATGCGCGAGCCGGGCGTCTTCCATGCTTTCTCACTGACGACGACCTCGTCGGTCAGGCGCACCGAGCCGCCACGCAATTCGTGGAAGACCGCGTATGCCGTCATGATCTTGGTCAGGCTGGCCGGTTCCAGCCGCTGCTCGGCGTCCTTGGTCGCCAGCACCGTGCTGCTGTCGAAATCGATCAGCAGGTATCCGCTGGCTTCGATATCCGGTGGCGCGGGCACCTGGGCGATGGCCGGCATGGCCAGTAACAGGGCGAAAACTAAGCTGAGGGCGTTTCTGTACATGCGGTTGCCTTTTGCTGGTTCTGGGCAGCGTGGCGCCCGGAGACACCTTGGCTGCTGCGTTTATCGTTCGACGGTGCCGGTGTCGGCCCGATTGCGCATGGCAGTCGCCGCCCGGTCCGTGGTCCGATGCTCAGTCGATGATGACCAGTGGTTCGAGTACGCCGATCGCATGCATCTGACTGGTGATCCGGTCGGCCAGTTCCACCGAGTTTATCGGACCCACCTGCACCCGATGCACGCGGCCGTTTCCGGTTGAGAACGGCATCACCCGGACCGCCCGGTCGAGATCGCGCTCGAGACGCTGGCGGTAGCGCTCCGCGTTGACCTCGCTGCGGAACGAGCCCGCCTGCAGGAAAATGCGCGGCTGCCCGTCGCGCTCCCGGGTTGCCGGTCTTACCGATGGCGCCGGTGTCGGTGAAGCCGCCACTTTGGGTGCGCTCGGGTCGATTGCCCGCACCTCCACCATCGCCGTTCCCCTGGACAGCATGCCAATGCGCGACGCTGCGGCGTACGACAGGTCGATGATGCGGTTCTCGTGGAACGGGCCGCGGTCGTTGACGCGCACGATCACCTGCCGCCCGTTCTCCAGGTTCGTGACCTCGACGTAGGTGGGGATCGGCAGCTCTTTGTGTGCGGCCGACATCGCGTACATGTCGTAGACCTCGCCGTTCGATGTGCGCCGGCCATGGAACTTGCTGCCGTACCACGAGGCGATACCGCGTTTGCGGTAACCGGCGCTGCTGTCCATCGTGTAGTAGCGTTTGCCGAACACAACGTAGCTGGCAGGGTTGCCGCCGCGGCTGCGCGGCTCCACCCGGGGCACGGCGTCGGGCACCTGGCTGACGTCACGTCCATCGCCCGGGCCGTCGCGACCGGCCGCCGGGCCGCGGCTGCCGCTGGAACAGGCGCTGAGCAGGGCCAGCACGGCGCAGCCGACGACAAAACAGGAAAACGTGGGATGGAGCCGCACCGGCATCGATCAGTGTCGGCCCCTGTCGGCCTGGACGTTGACCGGCTCCGCCCCGGCGTGGGCCTGCCGGATCGCCTCGCTGAGCTGGTATACCGCCATCGCATACTTGGTGCGCGGGTTGTACCGCATGATCGCGTAGAAGTTGTGCAGGCCGATCCAGTGTTCCCTGCCGTCATGGGTTTCGAATTCCATCAGGCTCAGCTTGCGCCCCGGTGCCACGGTATCCGGGACCTGGATGCCGGATGCCTCGAACTGGGCGCGGTCCAGGCTCGGCTTGGTGCCTGCGTCGATCAACTGCTGGTGGCCATTGCCGATCCCGCTCACCGGGAAAGCGACTTCCTCGCCGGCACGCCAATCGCCCTTCTTGACGAAATAGTTGGCCACGCTGCCGATCACGTCATCGATGTTGTTCCAGATGTCGCGTCGCCCATCGCCGTCGAAGTCCACGGCGTAGATGCGGAAACTGTCGGGCATGAACTGCGGTACACCCATCGCGCCGGCATAGGAACCGGTCGGCATCGTCGCCGGGATGTCTTCTTCGCGGGCAAAACGCAGGAAATGACTGAGCTGGGTGCGAAAGAACTGGCCGCGCCGCGGATAGTGGAAGCCCAGCGTGTGCAGCGCGTCGAGCACGCGGTAGCCGCCGGTGTGCGCGCCGTAGCGGGTCTCGACACCGAGAATGGCGACGATGATCTGCGGCGGGACGCCGTACTCGCGTTCGGCGCGTTCCAGCGTGGCCGCGTGTTGGCGCCAGAAATCCACGCCGCCCTGGATTCGCGAAGGCGTGACGAAAATATTGCGGTATTCGCTCCAGTTCAGGCGCTTCTCGGCCGGCCTCGATATCGCTTCGAGAATGTCACGGCGCATGTGCGCCTGGTAAAGGGTTCGGGTCACGGCGTCGCGCGAGAAGCCATGCCGGCTCACCTGCTCGTCGATGAATTCGGCGCGCAGCTGGTCCGGTGTCTTGGCTATCGTCGAGGCCGTAAGCAGCATCAGCAGGAGGGTCGGAAGGCTTCGGGTCATGATCAGGTCGGCAGCAGCCGGCGGTGCGTATGGATGGACATCAGGATACCGAAGGCGGCCATGAGGGTCACCAGTGAAGTACCGCCGTAGCTGACCAGTGGCAGTGGCACGCCGACGACCGGCAGCAGGCCGCTGACCATGCCGGTGTTGACGAACAGGTAGACAAAGAAGACCAGCGTCAGCGAGCCGGCGAGCAGCCGGGTAAAGGTGTCCTGCGCCCGCGTCGCGATGTAAAGGCCGCGCGCGATGATGAACAGGTAGAGCGCCAGCAGCGTCATGACGCCGATCAGGCCGAACTCCTCCGACAGCACGGCGAAGATGAAGTCGGTATGCCGTTCCGGCAGGAAATCCAGCTGCGACTGCGTGCCGTTGAGCCAGCCTTTGCCATACAGACCACCGGAGCCGATCGCGATCTTCGACTGGATGATGTGGTAACCGGCCCCGAGCGGGTCCTTTTCCGGATCGAGAAAGGTCAGCACCCGCTGGCGCTGGTAATCGCGCATCAGGTACCAGACCACCGGTGCCGCTGCCGCGGCGGTGACCCCCAGGAAGGCGATCAGGCGCCAGCTGATGCCGGCCAGGAACAGCACGAAGATGCCGGCGCTGGCGACCAGCAGCGAGGTGCCGAGATCCGGCTGCTTGGCGATGAGCAGCACCGGAACGGCGGTCAGCGCCGCCGCGACCGCGAGGCGCTGCAGGCTCGGTGGCAGCCTTTTTTCGGCCAGGTACCAGGCGATCATCAGCGGGACTGCCAGCTTGACCAGCTCCGACGGCTGGAAACGCAGCACGCCCAGGTCGAGCCAGCGCTGTGCGCCCTTGCCGACCTGGCCGAAGACCAGCACTGCAATCAGCATGACCACGCCGACCAGGTAGATCCAGGGACTCCAGCGACGCAGCGAGGTCGGGTTCAGCTGGGCGACCGCGAGCATGACGCACAGTGCCAGCATCAGGCGGGTCGCCTGGCGCTGTACCTGGCCCAGGTCCTGGCCGGATGCCGAGTACAGCACGACGAGGCCGAATCCGCACAGCAGCAACACCCCTACCAGCAGCGGCAGGTCGACGTGGAAAACGGCGAGCAGGCCCTGCCGCCGGTTGGGGTTGGTCGGTGTCAGGTCGGCGAGTTGGCGCGGCATGTTCACGACTCGTCCACCGTGTTTTCCTTCGCATCACTGCGCAACAGGTAGCCATCCATGATGATGCGCGCGATCGGCGCTGCCACCGCGCCGCCGGAACCGCCGTTCTCGACGACGACGGCGACCGCGATCTGCGGGTCCTCGATCGGCGCGTAGGCGACGAACAGGGCATGGTCCCGCAGTTTCTCGGCGATCGTCTCCTCGTCGTACTCGGCGTCCTGGGCGATCGTGAAGACCTGTGCCGTTCCGGTCTTGCCGGCGATGCGGTACTGCTCGCTGCGTATCTTGGTGGCGGTACCGCGACGTCCCTCGACGACATCGGCCATGCCGTCGCGGACGTCCTGCCAGTTCTGTGGGCTCGCGATCGGTATCGAGCGCGAGTTCTTCGGGATCGGCGTGATCTCGCCGGTGCCGCGCGTGCGCAGGTACTCGACGACCCGCGGCGTGTAGAAAGTGCCGTTGTTGGCAATCGCCGCGGTCGCGGCCGCGAGTTGCAGCGGCGTGGTCAGGAAGTAGCCCTGGCCGATGCCCATGATCAGGGTCTCGCCGGGATACCAGGGCTGGCGCCGTGAGCGTCTCTTCCACTCGCGCGACGGCAGCAGGCCGGTGGTCTCGCCGGTGAGATCGATGCCGGTGCGGCCGCCGAAGCCGAATTCCTGCAGGTAGTCGTGCAGTCGGTCGATGCCGAGTTCGTAGGCGAGCTTGTAGAAGAAAACGTCACACGACTGCACGATCGAGTCGCGCAGGTCCATCGTCCCGTGGCCGACCTTCTTCCAGTCGCGATAGCGGTGGCTGTTGCCCGGCAGTTGGAAGAACCCGGGACAGTAAACGGTGGAATCGTACTGGACCACGTCCTGTTCGAGACCGGCCAGGCCCATAAATGGCTTGACGGTGGAGCCGGGCGGGTACTGTCCGCGCAGTGCACGGTTGTACAGGGGGCGCTTGTCGTCTTCCTGCAGTGTCTTGTAGTCGCGCGTACTGATGCCCTCGACGAACAGGTTGGGGTCGTAGCCGGGCTGGCTGACGAAGGCCAGGATGCCGCCGTTCTTGGGGTTGATCGCGACCGCGGCGCCGTTATAGCCCTCGAACGCCTGCATCGTGATTTCCTGCAGGCGGATATCGAGGTGCAGGTGGACGTCGACCCCTGGCTCCGGCGCCGTCTGTGACAGGGTGCGTACGCGCCGGCCGGCCGCGTTGACCTCGATCTGCTCGAGGCCGACCGCGCCGTGCAGGGCGGATTCGTAGGTCTTTTCGACACCGTTCTTGCCGATGTGGCTGGTGCCGGCGTAGTTCGAGCCGTCGATCTGCTCGATGTCACGCTGGCTTATGCGGCCGACGTATCCCAGCACGTGGGTCGTCTTGACGTCGTGCGGATAGTGGCGCAGCAACTGGGCCTTGATGTCGACCCCCGGGAAGCGGTGCCGGTGTACGGCGAACTGGGCGGTCTCGTCGGGGCTCAGGTTGACCCGGATCGGCACGCTGTCGAAGCGGCGTTTGCGCTTTTTCAAATGCCAGAAACGTTCGATGTCGTCGGCGTCGATCGTGATGATGTTGGCTAGTTCCGCGAGCGTCGCGTCCAGGTCGTCGACCTGTTCCGGCGTGATCTCGAGGCTGTAGGCCGGGCGGTTCTGCGCCAGCAACACGCCCTGGCTGTCGTAGATCAGTCCCCTCGTCGGCGGCAGTGGCACCACCTTGACGCGGTTCTCGCGCGACAGCGTCGTGAAGTGCTCGTGATCGACGACCTGCAACTGCACCATGCGATACAGCACGACCAGCACCGCGGCCAGCACCAGGATGCCGGCAACGATCGCCCGGTTCAGAAACGCCTGGCTTTCCCCGATCGTGTCCTTGAGTTGCATGGACGATTCTCGCTCTCAAGTGACCTTGAAGTGTCGGCGCACCTTGCGCAACGTGACGAACATCCAGGGCCACAGCAGCGCGCCGATCAGCGGAACCGCCCAGTAGCCCAGGTCGGGCGCCTCGCCGCGCGTGGCGCCGATGACCCACAGCGACAGCAGGTGTTCGACGATCAGCAGCACGAGGATGCCGAGGGACTGCTGCCAGAAAGGGAACACCCGGATGCGCTGGTGCAGCTGGATGGCGATGAACATCACCACCGAGAGACCGAGCGAATGCTGCCCCAGCAATGTGCCCGTCAGCACGTCGAGGACGATACCGGCGATGAATCCGCTGCCGACGCCGACACGATGGGGCAGGGCGATGGCCCAATACACCATGACCAGCGTGACCCACTGTGGGCGAAACGGCCGTGCCCACTCGGGCATGGGCAGTATCGTCAGCAGCATGGCGATACAGATCGTGATGTAGATGACCGGCCTGCCCGATCCGCCCGAATCGGTCATGTCTCCGGCTCCGCCTGGCTGTCGTCCGTCAGGTCTTGCGGTGGCTGCGCGGGGGCGGGCGCCGCCTCGGGTGGCGGATCGGCCGGCGCCACCGAAAGCTGGTTGGGCACGGTCCAGACCAGCAAAACCTCGCGACTGCGGTCGAGGTGCGCCCGCGGCTCGGCCAGTACGACCGAGAACGGCGCGTCCGGCGAACGGTCGATGCGCGTCACTTTCGCCACCGGGTAGCCGGGCGGAAACTTGCCACCCAGGCCGGACGTGACGAGCAGGTCGCCCTCGACGATATCGGAGTTGGTCGGCAGGTACGGCAGCTTGAGTTCGTCGATGCGACCGGTGCCCAGGGCGATAGTGCGCAGACCGTTGCGCAGCACCTGGACCGGCAGCGCGTGGCTGGTGTCCGTGATCAACAGCACGGTCGATGCGAATGGCGAGACGCTGGTCACCTGGCCCATGACCGCGTGTGCGTCGAGTACCGGTTGGCCGACAAAAGCACCCGACACCCCGCCCTTGTTGATGATTACCTGCTGCTTGTAGGGATCGAGATCGACCGCCGAAAGTTCCGCGACCAGTACCCGGTCACCGATCTTGAAAGAGGAGTCGACCAGGTCGCGCAGGCGCAGGTTTTCCGCCTGCAGCGATTCGTACTTCTGCAGTTCGGCCAGCAGGCGCAGGTTCTGCGCGCGCAGGGCGCGGTTCTGTTCCAGCAGCGTCTCGTGCGAGCTGGTGGTTTCGTCGAGCCAGCGCGACGCGGTGAAGGGCAGGTCGGCGAGGTAGTGCAAGGGGTAGGTGACGAAGGCCAGTGTACTGCGCAGCTGCTCGAGGTGGTGGAAGCGGTGGTCGAGCAGCAGCAGAACCAGCGACAGCAGGACCGTGGCGACCAGGCGCGTGGTCTGCGAGGGGCCCTGGGCGAAGATCGGCTTGATGGGACAGCACTCCGTTCCTGCGGCGAGCCCACGGCCGGGACGAAGCGGCCGTTAAGCGACTCGGCTCATTCGACCGTGAAAATCTCGCCGCCGCGCTCGTCCATCAGTTCCAGTGCCCGGCCGCCGCCACGCGCCACGCAGGTCAATGGATCCTCGGCGATGATGACCGGCAGGCCGGTCTCCTCCTCGATCAGGCGATCGAGATCCTTGAGCATGGCGCCGCCTCCCGTGAGCACGATGCCGCGCTCGGCGACGTCTGCGCCGAGTTCCGGCGGCGTCTGTTCGAGGGCCTTCTTGACCGCGTCGACGATCCCCGACAACGGCTCCTGCAGGGCCTCGAGGATCTCGTTCGAGCTCAGCGTGAAGCTGCGCGGAACCCCTTCGGCCAGGTTGCGGCCCTTGACCTCCAGTTCGCGTACCTCGTTGCCGGGGTAGGCCGAGCCGATCTCCTTCTTGACCCGCTCCGCGGTGGCCTCACCGATCAGCGTGCCGTAGTTGCGGCGTACGTAATTGATGATGGCCTCGTCGAACTTGTCGCCGCCGATGCGCACCGAGTTCGAGTACACGATGCCGTTGAGCGAGATGATCGCGACTTCGGACGTGCCGCCGCCGATGTCCAGCACCATCGAGCCGCGCGCCTCGTCGACCGGCAGGCCGGCGCCGATCGCTGCCGACATTGGCTCCTCGATCAGGTAGACCTCGCGGGCGCCGGC
>JAGRGW010000119.1:0-1340 GCA_020445315.1 Gammaproteobacteria bacterium | reverse complement strand
GCCGCTCGACCTGGGTCGAGCCGCACGGAACGCAGACCAGCACGCGCGGACTCGGGCGGATCAGGCGCGATTCGTGCACCTTGTGGATGAAGTACTGCAGCATCTTTTCGGTGACGGTGAAGTCGGCGATCACGCCTTCCTTCATCGGCCGGATCGCCGTGATGTTGGCCGGCGTGCGCCCGAGCATCTTCTTGGCTTCCTCGCCAACGGCAGCGACCGACTTGGGGCCGCCGGGGCCGCGGTCCTGGCGAATGGCGACCACCGAGGGCTCGTTGAGCACGATTCCCTGGTCGCGGGCGTAGATCAGCGTGTTGGCGGTACCGAGATCGATCGAAAGGTCGTTCGAAAAAAGCCCGCGAATACGACGAAGGAACATGCTATTTGGCTTCCGGTGGCCGGCCCGGCGGCTGCAAGGCGCGCTTCACGGCCGATGATGGCGTTGCTGTTGTGGCCCGGCATCCGGGCCTGGAAAGACGCGTAATCTAGCAACGGCCCCCGCCTTGGGCAAGCGTCCGCCGCCCGCTTTGCTACCGGCGACCGGGTCGAATGTGGTAATTTCCGTCGTCTTGTTTCGTCAACCAGCGATCGCCACAGCGCCTATGTCACTTTCGTCCGACGACGTCGCCAAAATAGCGCACCTCGCGCGCCTCGCCATCGACCCGGAGACCACCGCGTCGTTGGGGCGGGAGTTGCAGAATATCCTCGACCTGGTGGCCAGTATGGACGCCGTCGACACCTCCGGCGTCACGCCGATGGCGCATCCGCTGGAAATGGCGCAACGGTTGCGCCAGGACGTTGTCAGCGAGCACGACCAGCGCGAGGCCTACCAGGCGAACGCACCGGCCGTCGAGAATGGCCTGTTCCTGGTGCCCAAAGTTATCGAGTGAGCGACAGCGCTCGACCCCTGGGCACCCGTCCCGCAGGGCCGAGCGCAGGTCCCGTATTCAACCCGCAGTCACACCAATGTTGATTCCTCATGCATAACCAAACGATCGCGGAGCTCTCGGCGGCGCTGCAGCGCGGAGATTTCTCCAGCGTGGAGCTTACCCGGCACATGTTGCAGCGCATCAGCGCGCACGACGGTGCCCTCAACGGTTTCATCACCGTAACGGAAGAACAGGCCCTGGCGCAGGCCGAGGCAGCGGACCGGCGTATCGCCGCGGGTGACGCCGGGCCGCTGACCGGCGTGCCGATCGCGCACAAGGACATCTTCTGCACCCAGGGTGTGCTGACCAGCTGCGGATCGCGGATGCTGGCGAATTTTGTCTCGCCCTACGACGCGACCGTGGTCTCGAACCTGAAAAAGGCCGGTGTCGTCATGCTTGGCAAGACCAACATGG
>JAGRGW010000535.1 GCA_020445315.1 Gammaproteobacteria bacterium | reverse complement strand
TCCCGGGTTCGACAGTTCGCGGCTGATATCGCGGATTTTGAGCCCGTAATCAACGGTGGAATGCGGGTTTCAGGGCGATTTGACGAAAAGTGTTGTGGTGGCACGTTTGGAAGCACTCCGGCTATTCTTGACGAAGCGATAGCGCCTGCTAACTTAGTGGCATGCATGTCAAGATCACGGCATCCGGTCCGCGCCGCTACGTCCAGCTCGTCGAGTCATATCGCGACGACGATGGCCGTATTCGCAAGCGCACGGTCGCGACCCTCGGACGCCTGGACCAGGTCGGTGATTCGCTCGATGCCGTGATCAATGGTCTGCTGAAAGCCACCGGCCGACAGCCGGTTGTTGGCGACTCCGGGTCACCCGAGGTCCGTTTCGAATCTGCCAGGACACTCGGTTCCGTCTGGGCCTTGAACGAACTGTGGAAGACCCTCGGCTTCGATGCACTACGACGCACCTTTCGCCGCACGCGTCACCAGATCGATATCGAGGCGCTGATTCGGATTCTGGTCTTCAATCGCCTATGCGATCCGGAATCGAAACTCGGCGTCTTGCGCTGGCTGGAGACTGTTGCCCTGCCGGACATGCCGCTCAAGGCCGTCACCCATCAGCACCTGTTGCGCAGCATGGATGCGCTGGTAGCGAACCAAGGCGCGGTCGATCGCGTTGTCGCCAGGCTCCTGCGGCCCCTGATCGATCAAGACCTCTCGGTCGTATTCTACGACTTGACCACGATTCGCGCCGAGGGTGGCTCGATGATCGACGGTGATGTCCGCCACTTCGGCATGGCCAAGTCGGGCGCCATCGAGCGGCAATTCATGCTCGGTGTCGTACAGACCGCCGAAGGGATCCCGATCTACCACGAGGTCTTCGACGGCAATGCCGCCGAGACACGCACGCTACAACCGACACTGGCCACGCTGCTCGAACGTTTTCCGCAAGTGCAGCGCCTGATCCTGGTTGCCGACCGCGGCCTGCTCAGCCTCGATAATCTGGACGCGCTGAAAGGTATTCAATTGGCCAGTGGCCGCACGCTGGAATTCATCCTCGCAGTGCCGGGTCGGCGTTACAACGATTTCCTGGAACAGTTGCGCCCGTTTCATCGGACACAGTGCCAGAACGCCACCGAGCCGGTCATTGACGAACAGACCTGGCACGATCTACGACTGATCGTGGCCCATGATCCCGTTGCCGCTAAAGCACAAACGCAGCGGCGTGCCGAGCGCATCGACGCCCTGCGCAAGCAGGCCGACGACTGGGTCGACAAACTCGACGCGCAAGATCTTGGTGACCGCAAGCGTGGCCGGCCGTTGTCCGACAGCGGTGCCAAGGCGCGGCTTTACCATGCGGTCGCCGACGCTCACCTGTCGCGCATCATCAAGGTCGATCTCAAGAGCGACGTCTTGCGTTACCAGATTGACAAGAAGGCCCGCGCCTTGGCCGAGATGATGGACGGCAAACTCCTACTGGTGACCAATACCACCGACCTGTCGCCAACCGACGTCGTCGAGCGTTACAAATCGCTGGCCGATATCGAGCGCGGCTTCAAGG
>JAGRGW010000534.1 GCA_020445315.1 Gammaproteobacteria bacterium | reverse complement strand
GCCCGCTGCAGGATCAGCGCCGGCAGCGAGGCGATCGCCGAGGTCGCTGCCGTTGTCATCGCATTGACCATGCTGTCGGCACCGGACTTGATGTCGTTGAGGACGTTGGTTGCGGCGATGACCGGATCGAACTTGCCACAGCTGTAGCCCAGCCCCAGCCTGGCCGACCCGCCGAGCGTGATCGACGTGACGTTGGGGTTGGGTGCCGAGGAGATCGGTTCGGCGCCACCGATCTCGTAGTACCACAGGCCATCACCCGTCGGTGCCTGGGTCGCGTGTGCCGGTACTGATGCGCACAGGCCCAGCACCAGGGCGGGCAGCAGGCTGGTCAGCCGGCTTTGCGACGTGAGCCTGATGCCTGTCGGACGGTTGATCTGCGTGATCTTCCTGTTCATGGCGGGTAGCTGAAGAAGTCGATGCTGTGGAGAAAGGTCTGCCCTGCCCGGCGGCAGCATTGGTATGGTCGCCACAGGTTCCAGGCGTAGTCGCCATCGGCGGCGACCCTGCCGCCACCCCAGCTGCTGCTCGCTGCGATATCACTGGTACCGAAGACCTGGCAGCTGTGCTCTTGTCTGGGCAGCAGCATCTGCCAGGTCCCGGTCTTGCGGTCAGTCTCGAACAACGGACCGGGCGGCCAGACCTTGATGCCGGAGAATCTCGGCGTCCATTGATTTAACGCATTGCCTTCGTCGCCGACCCAGTCGTCGATGATCTCGGTGATGTCGTTGTGCCAGAACGCCCCTTCGGCCAGGGCCGTGTAGACGTGTGGTTGACTTGACCGGGTGACGATGTCACCGGCCCGTTGCGCGATCACCGCGGCGGCCTTGGCCTCGTCGGTCTGCGTGATCCAGCCGGTACGCGGATGTACGCTGCCCCAGGTGTGAAGCGGCCAGTCACCGACCTCGCGCGCGCCGGGCAGCCAGCTGGCGGGATAGAGCCCCTCGGGGACGTCGAGGCGCCAGGCCAGTGCATCGAATGCCGACTGGAAGTACGGAAAGAACGGCTCGGTCTGCGACGGGCACAGCAGGTCCGTCGTCGACGCCAGGCCCGACAGCGTCGCTACCGGGTGGCCGACCGCATCGGCCTCACGAAATACCAGGTTGCGGTGGTCGAGGGTTGTTCCCTCGGTCCGGTTGCCGGCACTGCCGACCGCTGTGCCAGTGTCACTGGCGAGCAGCCGTTCGGCGGCCTGCTGTTGCAGTTCGCCGAGGCCGTCCTGGATCGCCTGCCACGGGTTTTCAGCGAGGGTGTTGTAGGCACTGACGACGAGGTCCGGGTTGTAGTGGCCGACCTTGACCGATGTCTTGATCGTGCAGCCCTTCCACGAGCAGTGCAGCCAGAAGCACAGGCCGACCGGCATCCAGTGCAGGCATGCCGGCAGGGCCTCGACGGTGCGGATCGTGATCTGGTCTGTCGTGATCACACCGGCCGGAACCGGCGGCGCCAACAGCACGCACAGCGTGATGCCGATGGCCCGTGCGCGTCGCGGTTGTGTCATGGGTTTGCCTGCCAGCGTTCATAGTGTCGGGTCGCTCGCCCGATATCGGTCGTGCCATAGACGATGGCCTGTCCATCGAGCACGATCGCCGGATAGCGATCGAGACGGTACTGCTGCTGTTTCACCTGGCCTTCGGCGTGATGCTGTAGTGCCTGTCGTTCTTCGACGGTGAGGTCGCGCAGTGTTTTTGCAGCGATATCGGTTGCCTGTGTGACGTCGTTGGGCAGTCCCTTGGACAGTGATTGCTCGAAGCGCGCCAGCCCATCGATGGCGTAGGTTTTGACATTGGGTGGTAGCGATACCGCGGCATCGAGTTGTGCCTGGGTCGCGAAGAGCTCGATGC
>JAGRGW010000533.1 GCA_020445315.1 Gammaproteobacteria bacterium | reverse complement strand
TAAGAATATGCTGAATTTCCCCAAACGACCGCGGATTGTCCATTAAGGGCTATCCCCGGTCAAGGAAGGGGTATCTATGACAAGCCTTGAAAGACTCCGAATATGGCACCCGCTTGAGGTCGATCAAACAGGATTGGCGATATCAATAAACTGGTGTGCCACTTTAAACCGGGTCGAAATCACCTCGCCCAGGGCCTGTACCCCGTAACGCTCGGTCGCGTGGTGGCCGGCTGCAATGTACAGCAAACCGAGTTCGGCCGCCTCGTGCAGGGTTTGTTCGGAGACCTCACCACTGATGAAGGCGTCGTACCCGGCGGCCGCCGCCTGTGCGAGGTACCCCTGCGCCGCACCGGTGCACCAGGCGACGCGCCTGACCGACTGCCTTTCGCCGAGCAGCAGCGGCGTGCGCCCGAGCACGCTTTCGACCCGGCCGGCCAGCTCGTCGGCCGTCATCGGCCGTGGCAGCTCGCATCCCCACACCAGGTCGCCGACCGGCGCACCGCCGGGCAGACCGAGACGGTCGCCCAACTGGCGGTTGTTGCCAAGTTCCTGATGCGCATCGAGTGGCAGGTGATAGGCGAGCAGGCTCATGCCGGCGCCGATCAGCGTTCGGATGCGTCGGCCCTTGATCCCGACCAGCGGTGCCGGTTCGTTGCGCCAGAAGTAGCCATGATGCACGAGTACGATGTCGGCGCCCGCCGTCACCGCGGCATCGAGCAGGGTCTGGCTCGCCGTCACGCCGCTGACGACCCGCCCGACCTCGGCCCTGCCCTCGACCTGCAGGCCGTTGGGACAGTAGTCGTCGAACGCGCCGATATCGAGCTCCGCGTTGCAGAACTCGACGATCTCGTTCAGGTGTGCCATGGCGACTGCTCCATGCTCGGTGTTTTCGGGCTCGGAAGGCCGATCCGCGCCGCGTGAAACAGGCAACGTGGGCGGAACCGCCGTCGTGGTAGTGTTGACCGGATGAAATGGTATCGCGCTTTCACTTTCCTGTTCACCTCGGTCGCCACCGGGCTGGCGGCCGCCTTCCTGGTCCTGCTGCTGCGGCCCGACCTGGCCGGCCGCGAGGCGCTGCCGACGGGCGTGGCGACTGCACTGGAGCGCAACGGCGGCCCGGTCTCTTACGCATCGGCGGTGCAGCGTGCGGCCCCGTCGGTGGTCAATATCTTTGCCGTCAAGATCACCCGCGAGCAGCGCCACCCCCTGCTCGACGACCCGGTGTTCCAGCGCCTCTTCGGGCAGCAGCCGGACCGCCCGCGTGTCCGCCGGGAGAACAGCCTCGGCTCCGGCGTCATCGTCGACAGCAACGGTTATATCCTGACCAACAACCACGTCATCGCCGGCGCCAGCGAAATCAAGGTCGTGCTTGGCGATGGCCGCAGCCTGCCGGCGCGGGTCGTCGGCACCGACCCGGAGACCGACCTCGCCATCCTGCAGGCGGCGGGCGACAGGCTGCCTGTTGCCGCGCTGGGCCGATCCGATGCGCTGCAGGTCGGCGACGTGGTGATGGCGATCGGCAACCCGTTCGGCGTCGGCAAGACGGTCACGATGGGCATCGTTAGCGCGACCGGACGCCAGGAACTCGGCATCACCGATTTCGAGAACTTCATCCAGACCGACGCCGCGATCAACCCGGGCAACTCCGGCGGCGCGCTGATCAACGCCCACGGCGAGGTGGTGGGCATCAATACAGCGATCTTCTCGGAAAGCGGTGGCTCGCACGGCATTGGGTTTGCCATTCCCATCCAGCTCGCTGGCGAGGTCCGCACGCAGATCACCGAGCATGGCCGCGTCATTCGGGGCTGGCTGGGCATCTCCGGCCAGAACCTGACCCAGGCGCTTGCCGAATCGCTCGGCATCCCGTTCCGTAACGGCATCCTGGTCACCGGCGTGCTCGAAGACGGCCCCGGGGACCTTGCCGACCTGCAGCCGGGTGACGTCATCGTCGAGATCGACGGTGAGCCGGTCGCCGGGGCGCCGGACACGCTGCGGCGGGTCGCCGACCAGCCGCCGGGCACACCGATCAGCATCGGCGTCATGCGGCAGGACCAGCTGTTGACTCAGATAGCGATCGTCGGCGAAAGGCCGTCGATCAGCGGCAATCGTTAACGCGAGGAGAACGAGAGATGGGATTCCTGGACTTCTTCCGCCGCCCCGACGCGGCGCGCGACCGGGTCGCGATCGAAATCGACATCGCCGCCGGTGTGCTCGAGGAGTGCCCGGTCTGTCGTGGCGTCTCGGACAGGCAGCGCGACGATCGCCTGCCGGCCGCGGACCTGATCGCGCACCAGCGCTTCGACGCCAACGACGCCAGTGTCGCGCCCTTCGCCGGCGACCGCGACGACCTGCTCCAGCGCCTGCGCAAGGTGCGTGACCGGTTCGGTTACAACTGCACCTGCCAGGACGCCGGGTGAGGCGGGCGCCCCGGGCGGCTCAAGCCTGTTTCGACAGCTGCAGTGCAAGCACCAGCAGCGCGGCCGCGGCAACCCAGGACCCGATGACCCGCAACCCGATGCGTTGCCAGGCGTGGCGACTGAAGTACTCGGCGAACACCAGGGCGTAGAGCACCAGCAGGTACAAGGCGACGCCGCTGCCGAGCAACGAGGCCCACATCGCCCGGCCGGCCAGTTCGGCCTGGGCCGAGTCCATGCCGAGCAAGCCACCCAGCACAACGGCGATCACGAGATGGAGAGGCACAGGCAACGGCTTCGCCAGCGCCACCAGCAGGCCAACCAGTGCCACGACGCCGAGCAGCGGCAACTCGGACCAGGTGCCGGGATAGAACCCCGCAATACCGATCCCGATGCCGACAGCCGCCAGGAAACCCATGACCGCGGCCTGCAGCTGCTTGACGCCCTGCTGTCCGACCAGGATGCCGAACACCAGAACAGCCATAACGTGCGCCGGCACGACCAGCGGGTGCAGGATACCGGCGTAGAAACTGTCGAGACCCTTGATCGGGCTGTGCGCCAGCGCCGCCGGCGCCGCCAGCAACAGCAGGGCGGCTAAGGCTGACCTCATACCAGCCCGGTGAGGAAACCGATTCCGGCCAGCGCAATGAGACCGCCACCGGCGCGAACGGCGACCTTTCCGGCCGGCCAGCGCACCAGCAGGCCAAACGCGATACCGCCCAGGTGCAGCATACCGGTCGCCAGGACGAAGCCGAGGCTGTAGGCCAGCGGGTTGGCCGCGTCGGGCAGCTCGGTACCGTGGGCATGGCCGTGGAACACGGCGAACACGCCAACGATGACCGCGGCGACCCACAGCGGCGGACGGGCGGCAACCGCCACCATCAGCCCCAGTACGACGGCCGACGCCGCGATGCCTGTTTCGACCGCGGGCACCGGCACACCCATGACCCCGAGTGCGCCGCCGAAGGCCATGACCAGCGGGAACACGACCGGCAGGATCCAGATCGCCGGGCTGCCGAGAAAGGCGCCCCACAGGCCCACCGCGACCATGGCCGCCACGTGATCCCATCCCAGCAGGGGATGCAGGAACCCGCTGGCAAA
>JAGRGW010000118.1 GCA_020445315.1 Gammaproteobacteria bacterium | reverse complement strand
GCCAACGAGGCCGACATCAGGCTGTTGCACGCCGGCCGGTTCGGTCTCGAAAAGGAAAGCCTGCGGGTGTCTGCCGAAGGTGGCATCGCGATGACGCCGCACCCGCGCGTGCTGGGTTCCGCGCTGACCCACCCGGACATTACGACCGACTACTCCGAGGCGTTGATGGAGTTCATCACGCCACCGCTGCCGTCGGTCGGCGATGCACTCGGCCGCCTGGCCGACCTGCAGGCGTTCGTCTACCGGCGCCTGGAGGGCGAGATGCTGTGGGCCACCAGCATGCCCTGCGTCCTCGCCGGCAACGAGAACATCCCGGTCGCCGAGTACGGCAGTTCGAATGCCGGCCGCATGAAACGCCTCTACCGGGTCGGCCTGGGACATCGTTACGGGCGCGTCATGCAGGTGATCGCCGGGGTCCATTTCAACTGGTCGCTGGCCGAGGAGCTGTGGCCGGCGTACCGGCTGATCGAAGGACAGGTGTGCAGCCTGCGCGACTTTCGTGACCGCCACTACATGGGCCAGATCCGCAACCTGCAGCGTTACGGCTGGCTGATCCCCTACCTGTTCGGCGCCTCGCCAGCGGTGTGCAAGTCGTTCTTCCTCGGCCAGGCCACGAACCTGCCGTCGTTCGACGAGACGACGTTCTATGCGCCGCACGCAACGTCGCTGCGGATGGGCGACATCGGTTACCAGAACAGCCGCGAGGAGGGGCTCGGCGTCAAGGCCTGTTACGACAGCGTGCAGAGCTACGCCGACAGCCTGCTGCGGGCGACCGACACCCCGGCCGCCGGCTGGGAGGCGCTCGGGGTCAAGGTCGGCGACGACTATCGCCAACTCAACGGCAATATCCTGCAGATCGAGAACGAGTACTACAGCACCGTGCGCCCGAAACAGGTGCTCGAGGGGATGGAGAAGCCCAGCCTGGCGCTGAAGCGTCGCGGGATTCGCTACATCGAGCTTCGGTCCCTCGACGTCAATGCCTATCACCCGCTCGGCCTCGACGAGACCCAGGGTCGTTTTCTCGAGGTTTTCCTGCTGTTCTGCCTGTTGGCCGACAGCCCGGTGATCGACGCGGCCGAGCGGCGCGAGATCGACCGTAACCTGCTCGACGTCGCCCACCGCGGGCGCGAGCCGAAGCTGACGCTGCGTCACCGCGACGTGCGCCTGCCGTTGCGGGCTTGGGCGCTGGAGATCCTCGAGTCGATGCTGCCGATCTGCGAAGTGCTCGACGGAATCGAGGGCGGTGCCTGGTTCGAGGACACCGTCGACGAGCAGCTCAACAAGGTGCGTGCGCCGGACCTGACCCCGTCCGCCAAGATGCTCGACGAGATGCGTGACCGCGGCGAGGGCTTCTACCAGTTCGCCCGTCGCCTGTCGGTGCAACACCGACGCTACTTCATGGAGCGGCACCTGTCCGGCGAGCGCATCGCCGAACTCGACGCCAAGGCAGCCGAATCGCTGGCCGCGCAGGAGCGGCTGGAGGCCCAGCCTCAGCAGGATTTCGACCGCTTCCTGGCCGATTATTTCGCCCAGCGCTGACGTCGCCCGGCATGCGTCGGAAAGCTGCCGTGTGCAGAGCGTCAAGTACCGTGGAAAAGGGCCGATAGTTAAGGATCTACAGGAACTTGGCCTGGATCCGGATGCGAAAGCGCCCCAACGTGACAGTATTCGTCAGCGCCGTGTTGTTCCTGGTATGTGATGCGGCAGTGCTCGGACTGTCCTACCGGATCGCCAACCAGGTCGAAGCGGATGCCACGACGATCAACCTTGCGGGACGCCAGCGCATGCTGTCGCAACGCATGAGCAAGGCATTGCTGCAGGTTTACATCGGCAGGCAGGAAGGGCATTCACTCGAGGCGCCGTTGAACGAGCTGGGCAGTGCCATCGAGCTTTTCGACCATACGCTGACGGCGTTCGCCGAGGGGACCTATGCCAGGGGGTCCGATGGCGCGCGTATTTACCAGGCCGCGCTTGCTGACGACGTTGCGGCGGGTATGGTTCGCGACCTTTTGCTGGTCTGGCAGCCTTACCGGGACGCCATCCAGCGCGTGCGAGGCGACATCGGGCAGCCTGAGCTGGCGAACATCGTCGCGACTGCATCGACCGTGAATCTCGAGTTGCTCACCAGGGCGAATGCGCTGACCACGCAGATGGAAGCGGTGTCGAAGCAACGCACCACCCGCCTGCGCTACCTGCAGCTAACGGCGTTCAGTATTGCGCTGGTGAACTTCCTGGTCCTCGTTCACGCAATCTGGCGTCGCCTGCACGGTCTGCGTCACCAGAATGCCGAAATGGAGCGCATAGCGTCGCAGGACCCGTTGACCGGCCTGCCCAACCGCCGTTACCTGATCGACTATCTCGAGCGTTCGCATCGACGGCTCGCCGACAGCGGGCGAGGCATCGTCATCGGATTCGTCGATCTCAATGGCTTCAAGAAAATCAACGACCGTTTCGGTCATGCGGTCGGCGACGACGTCCTGGTCGAAGTGGCGCGCCGGCTGCGGGAATCACTCCGGCGCTCCGACCTGGTCGCACGTTACGGCGGCGACGAGTTCGTCATCGTGTTGTCGGAACTGGAGCGACCCGCGGATGCCAGGCGCGTGCTCGACAACGTTGTCGGCAATATCAACCGGCCGGTGAAAATCAATGGTCGCGAACTGCCGGTCGGTCTCAGTGTCGGCGCGGTCTACGTAGACCGACCTGCAGTCAGCGTCGGCCATATTCTTGGCCTGGCGGACGACCTCATGTACCGGGTCAAGTCAGCAGGCAAACGCCTGCACTGGCAGTTGATGCGGTTCGATCACGACAGTGACAGCCTGAAGGCGCTGGATATCTCCACCAGCTGAGGCAGCCGACGGTCTCGTTGGTCAGCCCCGTTAGCGCCGACCGTCCCCCGATGCTTTCAGTAACAGCCAGTCCAGCTGGCGTGTGCCGAGCAGCCGGCGCAGCAGACCGAACAGGTGCGTCGGCACGGTAACCGCGTAGCGGGGTTTCGGCCGCCTGCTCTCGAGCGCGTGTACGACCTTCTCCAGCACGGCCTCAGGCGGCAGTGTGAAAGGGGCGACGTCGCCCTCGTGCTGCAGGCGCGCGAGCATCGATTCGTAACGCTGCCGGTGGGCACTGCCCTCGACCTGGATGTGCTCGTGGAACTTGGCCAGGGCATTGTCGCGGAAGCGGCTGGTGATCGGCCCGGGCTCGATCAGGCAGACGTGAATACCGCTGCCGCGCAACTCGAGGCGCAGCGTGTCGCTGAGGCCTTCGAGTGCGAACTTGGAGCAGTTGTACGCGCCGCGGTAGGGCATCGCGACCAATCCCAGCACCGAGCTGTTCTGGATGATCCTGCCGCGACCCTGGCGACGCATCGCCGGCAGCAGCAGGCGGGTCAGTTCGTGCCAGCCGAGCAGGTTGGTGCGCAGTTGGGCCTCCAGTGCCTCCCAGCTGAGGTCCTCCACCGCGCCGGGCTGGCCGTAGGCGCCGTTGTTGAACAGCGCGTAGAGCCCGTCCCGGGTTTCCGCCAGCACCTGTGCGGCGGCCGCACGCACCGAGTCGGGCCGGTCGAGATGCAGTTCCAGCGTGTCCAGGCCTTCCGCCTGCAGGTCGGCCAGGTCTGTCGCGTTGCGCGCGGTCGCGAATACCCGGTAGCCACGTTGCTTCAAGCCGATCGCCACGCAGCGGCCGATACCGCTCGAGCACCCGGTCACCAACACGCTGCGTCGCGTCACGCCAATACTCCTGTCATGCCATGCGGAACTAAAGTTTTTGCCGCCGAAACCGCTACCGCCCTCAGAACGCCCCCGTGTCGCTGGCTTGGCAACGGGGGTTCAACGAGGAGGTCAATCGGTGGATATCGCAACGCTCGTCGGTCTGCTCGGCGGCTTCGGCATCATTATCGGCGCAATCGCGACTGGCGGCGACGTCATGTTGTTTGTCAACGTGCCGTCGATACTCATCGTGGTCGGCGGCACCTTCATGGTCACACTGATGCAGGTGTCGCTGGGCGATTTCCTGGGTTCGTTCGCGATCGGCCTGAAGGCCTTCCTGTACAAGGTCGACGACCCGAAGAAGCTGATCGAAGACGCGGTGAGCCTGGCCGACATCGCGCGCAAGAACGGGCTGCTGGCGCTGGAAGGGCAGGAGATCAGCAATGATTTCATGAAGAAGGGCATCGGGCTCTGCGTCGATGGTCACGACCCGGCGCTGGTGCAGAAGATGCTCACGACCGACATCGACCTGACGATACAGCGCCACGAGGTCGGCCAGCGCATGTTCAAGAACATGGCGGTCATGGCGCCGGCGATGGGCATGATCGGTACCCTGGTCGGCCTGGTGCAGATGCTGGCCAACATGTCGGACCCGGCCGCGATCGGCCCGGCGATGGCGGTTGCGTTGCTGACCACGCTATACGGCGCGGTCATCGCCAACGCCTTTGCCCAACCGATGGCCGACAAGCTGGCACGCGCCAGCGAACTCGAGCGAACCAACAAGAACCTGATCCTGGAAACCATCTCCGGTATCCAGGAAGGTATGAACCCGAAGGTGCTCGAGCAGATGCTCGGTACCTACCTGCCGCCGAAGAAGCGGCCTGAGCAGGGCTGAGCAGGTCGATACGCCGATGGCCGATGATTGCCCCAAGTGTGAAGAAGGACTGCCGGCCTGGCTGGCCACGTTTGCCGACCTGATGTCGCTGCTGATGTGCTTCTTCGTGCTGCTGCTGTCGTTCGCGACGATCGACGCGGTGCGCTTCAAGAAGATGGCCGAGTCGATGAAGGACGCGTTCGGCGTGCAGCGCGAGATCCCCGCCGCCGAGATCGTCAAAGGGGTCAGCGTCATCAAGCAGGAATGGAGCCCGACGGTGGCCGAACAGGCGGTCATTACCGAGATCCGCCAGGAGACCAGCGAGGTCGAGAAGGTACACCTCAAGATGCGCGACGGCGAGGCCGAGGCACGGCAGCCGCAGCCGTCGCAACCGCAGGTCGACCCGCAGCTGATCGAGGCCCAGGCGGCCCTGGAGGCGGCGAAGGCGGAGATGGAAAAGGAATTGGCCGAACAGTTCGCCGAACTGCAGGAGTCGCTCGAACTCGAAATCGAGCAGGGCCTGGTGACGCTCGAGAAAAAGGAAACCAGCATCATTATCCGGATCCAGGAAAAAGGTTCTTTCGGATCGGGCAGTGCGCGGCTCGATGCCGGTTTTCACAAGGTCATGGACCGGATCTCGGCGGTGCTGGCGTCCAAGCCGGGACGTATCACCGTGGCCGGCCATACCGACAACATCCCGATCAGTACAGGGCGCTTTCGCTCGAACTGGGAATTGTCCTCCGCGCGCGCGGTGACCGTGCTGCACTCGCTGTTGCGCAACAAGGACATCGCCGAGGAGCGTGTCGTCGTGCAGGGCCTGGCCGACACCCAGCCGGTCGTCGACAATGACAGCCCGCAGAACCGGGCCCAGAACCGGCGCGTCGAGCTGATTCTCAACCGCGGCGTCGACCAGGATTTCGGTGACCTGAAAGACCTGCAGTTCAACTGAGACGGACAGGAAGGATCATGACTGAGACGAGCAAACCGGCTGCCGGTGAAGATCGCAGGAATTATTTTCGGATCGACGATACGGTCAAGCTGAGCCTGCGCCGCGTCGATGCGAGCGAACTGGACAAGCGTCTCGACCGGCTCGAGCATGACCTCGCCGGCAATTTCACCGTGATGTCGAGCCTTTCGGCGATCACCGCGCAGATGACAGTCGGCCTGCGCCGGATCGAGAACCGCGACCCGGACCTGGCCGCCTACCTGCGGGCGATCGACCAGAAAATCGAGGTGATCGGCAGGGCCTTCCTGTCGCAGGAACCGGAAATCGCCGCCGAGAAGGCGCTTCCGGTCAACCTCAGCGCCGGTGGCATGTGTGTCGGTGTCGACGAGTGTTACAGCGTCGGCGACCTGCTCGAGATCCGCATGCTGCTGTTCCCCTCGTTTACCGGCCTGATGATCTACGGCGATGTCGTCGACTGTCGCGATGCCACCGGCGACGAGGCCTCCGGCGACTATGGCAAGCTGGTCCGGGTGGAGTTCAGCCACATCCGCGAGCAGGACCGTGAACTGCTGATCCGTCACCTGTTGCGACGCCAGGGCACGCAATTGCGCGACGACCGCGAGGCCGGCGACGCGTCCTGAGGCGACCTGCGACTGCCGGTGCTTCGGGCCGGTCGCAACCCCGCCGTGCGCCAGGCGCGTGCGTCCCAGGCCCTTTCATCCGTCCCGCGCTGATGTGCTAACATTGCGCGGTTGAGCAATTTCGAGGGTGATACCATGCCTTTCTACGAGTATCGCTGTGGAGCCTGTGGCCACGAGTTCGAGGCCATGCAGAAAATGAGCGACGCCCCGCTGACCGATTGCCCGTCGTGCAGCAAGGGTGAACTGGTCAAGCTGGTCTCGGCCGCCGGATTCCACCTGAAGGGGAACGGCTGGTACAAGACCGATTTCAAGGGCGATTCGAAGTCGTCCGGAAGCAAGTCGGAAAGCAAATCGGAAGGCGGCACGGGCGCCGGACACAGCTGCGGCACGGGCTCCTGCCCGGCCTGTACCTGAACTGGCACGAACCCGACGTCGACCCGAACATCGATCGAGAGACGCCCCGCGAGTCGGGGCGTCTTGTCTTTATAAACCGGTAATCTGAACAGCATGCGCAGCCATTACTGCGGTGAGGTAAACACCGCCAACATCGACCAGACCGTGGAGTTCTGCGGCTGGGTAAACCGCCGGCGTGACCACGGTGGCGTCATCTTCATCGACCTGCGGGATCGCAGTGGCCTGGTCCAGGTGGTCTACGACCCCGACCTCCCCGACGTGTTCGCGACCGCGGAACAGGTCCGCAACGAGTTCGTCGTGCGTGTCAAAGGCCGCGTACGGGCCAGGCCCGAAGGCACGATGAACCCCGAGTTGTCGACCGGCGAGGTCGAGGTCCTGGGCCTGGAGCTCGAGATCCTGAACCGCGCCGACACGCCGCCGTTCCAGATCGACGACGACGACACGTCGGAGGAACTGCGCCTGCGCTACCGCTACATCGACCTGCGCCGCCCGGTGATGCAGGAGCGCATCATGCTGCGCGCGCTGGCCACGCGCACGCTGCGGCGCTACCTCGACGACCAGGGCTTCCTCGATATCGAGACGCCGATGCTGACCAAGGCGACACCGGAAGGCGCGCGCGACTACCTGGTGCCGAGCCG
>JAGRGW010000117.1 GCA_020445315.1 Gammaproteobacteria bacterium | reverse complement strand
ACATCGCCAACCTGTTCAGTTTCGCGCGCGCCTACTTTATGGTCGAGACGGACACGCCGGCCGCGGTCGTGCACTTCCTCAACCGCATGTTGCCGACCAAGACCAAGGCCGACCTGTACACGTCGATCGGCCTGCAGAAACAGGGCAAGAGCGAGTTCTACCGCGCCTTCCTGCACCACCTGGCGCATTCGACTGACCAGCTGGAAACGGCGCCCGGTGTCAAGGGCATGGTCATGACGGTGTTCACGATGCCGTCGTTCCCTTACGTGTTCAAGGTCATCAACGACTATTTCCGGCCGCCGAAAGAGGTCGACCGCGAGACCGTCAAGCGCAAGTACCAGATCGTCAAGATGCACGACCGCGTCGGTCGCATGGCCGACACGCTGGAATACTCGCACGCGGCCTTCCCGCTGGCGCGCATCTCGGCCGAACTGATGGAGGAACTGCGCGACAAGTGCGGCAAGAGCCTCGAGGTCGAGGGTGAGCAGGTCATTATTCGCCACCTCTACATCGAACGCCGGCTCGACCCGCTCAACCTCTACTTCCAGCAGGCCACGCTGGAACAGAAGGAGAACGCGATCATCGGTTTCGGCAACGCGATCAAGGAAATGGCGGCGGCCAATATCTTTGCCGGCGACCTGTTGTACAAGAACTTTGGCGTGACCCGGCACGGCCGCGTGATCTTCTACGATTACGATGAGATCGAGTTCATGACCAAGATGAACTTCCGCCACATCCCGGAACCGCGGACGCCCGAGGACGAGATGGCGGCGGAGCCCTGGTACTCGGTGGCGCCCAACGACGTGTTCCCCGAGGAGTTCGCCAGTTTCCTGCTGATCGACCCGGACCTGCGCAAGGCCTTCATGAAACACCACCGCGACCTGCTCGACGCGGATTACTGGAAGGGGTTGCAGCAGGACATCCACGACGGCCGCATGGGCGACGTTTTTCCGTACTCGCCGACCAAGCGCTTCCGATTCATCTACGGTGAGGAATAGAACAGACCATGACCTTCAAGACCGCTGACCTGTGCGACGATCATCCCGACAAGGTGCGTATCTGTGAGCCCGTCTTCTCAAGTTTTGGCGGCAGAACCCGCTTCTTTGGCAAGGTCTCGACGATCAAGTGCTTCGAAGACAATTCGCTGGTCCGCGAGGCGGTCGGTGAACCGGGTGAGGGCAGGGTGCTCGTCGTCGATGCCGGTGGCTCGCTGCGCTGTGCGATGCTCGGCGACCTGCTGGCGGCCAAGGCGGTCGAAAACGGGTGGTCCGGTGTCATTATGAACGGCCTGATCCGCGACTCGGCGGACATCGCCGGCATGGATCTCGGCGTCAAGGCGCTCGGCACGCTGCCGTTGAAGAGTGTGAAGAAGGGCGTTGGGGAACGGGATGTACCGGTTCGATTTGCGGGCGTCGGGTTTGTCCCGGGTCAATACGTGTACGCCGACGAAGACGGCATCATATGCAGTGACGATGCGCTCCCGGTTGCTGCCCACTGAATAGGGTACGGCCGTCGAGCCGGTGCGACGGGCCAGGTCGAAGTCAGCGGCCATGTCGATCACCGGTCGACATGGCGGTATCGAAAAGAAACGACAGGGGTAATTGGATGGACAAGACAGAGACTGCGGGCGAGCGACCGATCATTGCGCGCGTCGTCCATCGGTCCACGGTGGTCAATCAGCCCGGTATGCCTCCAGTGCTGAAACTGATGCTCAACCTGGTGCCAGGGGAGCGTCGTTTCGAGCCCGGTTGCGATATCGCGTTCGCGGCGGAGGGTGACGGGTCGCTCAGGTACTACACGGTCGAGTCCGTCGGCCAGGTGCCGTTCGAGGACTCCATCGACCTGACCCTGTACGTGCGTGTCGGCGAGCAGTCGCAGCACGGTGTCGCGTCGATGCTGGCGGCGCTGTCGCAGGGAGACACGGTGCCGGTGCGGGGCCCCTTCGCCTACCCGTTCTACCCGCCGATGGGCTCGCGCAGCAACCTGGTCTTCATCGGTGCCGGCTGTGGCATGGTGCCGTTCCGTTGGCTGGCCCACAAGATCCATGGTCGGCGCCTCGACTGGATGGGCAAGGTGCTGATGCTCGAGGGCAGCGAAACCGGGCTCGAGTACCAGTATCGCAACGACCCGGATACCGACCAGGACCAGTACTTCGATGCCGAGACGTTTCGTGCCTTCGAGCGCCTGAAGACGCGCTACTCGGCCGTCGCCTCGGACAGCGGCGAGAGTACGGCCGCCAACATGGACGCCATGTGGCGACTGATGGGCCAGGGCAGCGTGTTCGTCTACGTGGCCGGCTACCGCGATGTCGTCGAGCGCATGCACGCGGCCATGGACGCCCACCTGCGGCTGCAGGGGCGCTGGCAGGAGGCCCGTGAGGCACTGGTCCGGAACGGACACTGGCTGGAATTCGTCTATGGCTGAGTCGGTCAGCCGTACGGTGTACTTTGTCTCCGAGAGCACCGGCATCACTGCCGAGGCCTACGGGCTGAGTCTGCTGTCACAGTTTGCCGACGCGCGCTTCGTCAAGCGCTATACGCCGTTCATCAACACGCGCGAGAAGGCCCAGGCGCTGGCCAATGAACTGGCTCACCGCGCCGAGGCGGAAGGCGAGAAGCCGATTGTGTTCGCGACGATGGTCGACGAGGAGATCAACGCCGTCATCAAGCACGCCGAGTGTCACTACTTCGAATTGTTCGAGCGCTTCATGCCCGAGCTGGTCGAAGTCGTCGGGCAGGCACCGTCGCACAAGTCCGGCGTAAGCCACGGCGTGACCAACCTCGAGAACTACGAGGCCCGCATCGAGACGATCAACTATGCGTTGAGCAATGACGATGGCATGCGGCTGAACAAGTTCCACAAGGCCGATGTCATCCTGATCGGGGTGTCACGTTCGGGCAAGACCCCGACCTGCCTGTACCTGGCGCTTCATTTCGGCATGCGTGCGGCCAATTACCCGATCACCGAGGAAGACTTCGAGAAGGGCGACCTTCCCGACGAACTGCTCGAACACAAGCAGAAGATTTTTGCCCTGACCATCGAACCGGAACGTCTTGCCGCGATCCGGGAACTGCGCCGACCCGATAGCGACTATGCTTCGTTGCGGCGCTGTTACAAGGAATGCCAGATGGCCCAGGACATGTTTCACCGTCATTCGCTGACGGTGCTCGATTCCACGACGCATTCGATCGAGGAACTCGCGTCATTGATCAAGAAGAGCCTGTAAGCAGGTTAAGTAGAGGACAAGCATGAGCGATTACATCCTGTGGCTGCACGAAGTCGAAATGGGCGACGTCGACAAGGTTGGCGGCAAGAATGCCTCCCTGGGCGAGATGCTGCGCAACCTTACCTCGGACGGCAGCGTCAAGGTGCCCGGCGGCTTTGCCACGACGGCACAGGCCTATCGCGAGTTCCTCGCCCACGAAGGACTTGCCGACCGCATCAATTCAACCCTCGACGCGCTCAACGTCGATGACGTCACCAAGCTCGCCCAGACCGGCAAGCAGATTCGCCAGTGGGTCATGGACACGCCGTTCCCGGCCGCACTGGATGCCGAGATCGAAAGTGCCTACGCGAAGCTGGAGGCCGAGTACGGCAACGAAGTGACCTGGGCCGTGCGCTCGTCGGCCACCGCCGAGGACCTGCCGGACGCCTCGTTCGCCGGGCAGCAGGAGACCGTGTTGAACGTGTCCGGGCTGGCCGAGATCAAGCACCGTATCCACGAGGTGTTCGCGTCGCTGTTCAACGATCGCGCGATTTCCTACCGCGTGCACCAGGGCTTCGATCATGCCCAGGTCGCACTGTCCGCCGGCATCCAGAAGATGGTCCGGTCCGACATCGGCGCCAGCGGCGTCATGTTCACCCTCGATACCGAGAGCGGTTTCCGCGACGCGGTGTTCGTCACGGCGAGCTACGGGCTCGGCGAGATGGTCGTACAGGGCGCGGTCAACCCGGACGAGTTCTACGTGCACAAGCCGACGCTGTCGGC
>JAGRGW010000116.1 GCA_020445315.1 Gammaproteobacteria bacterium | reverse complement strand
TGCCGCTGCCGGTCGGTCCGGTCACGAGCAACATGCCGTGGGGCTTGCGCACCAGCCCGCGCAGGCTGTCGCGCAGCTTCTGCGGCATGCCCAGTTCCTCGAACCGCAGGATGCCCGACGTCTGGTCGAGCAGGCGCATGACCACGGCCTCGCCATAGGCCACCGGCATGGTCGACAGGCGCACATCGACCTGGTGTGCCTTGACCTTGATCTGGAACCGGCCGTCCTGCGGCAACCGCTTCTCCGAGATATCGAGGTTGGCCAGCAATTTCAGGCGCTGGACGAGCGCCGACGCGATCCGCACCTCGCTCATGACGCGCTCCTTGAGCACGCCATCAATACGCTGGCGGATGCGCAGCACGCGCTCCTCCGGCTCGATATGGATATCCGAGGCATGGTGCTGCACGGCGTCGTCGAACAGCTTCTGCAGCAGCCGCACGACCGGTGCGTCGTCGGCGGCGGTCGATGTCAGGATCTGCTGCAGGTCGATGTCGCCGTCGGACAGTTCGTCATGCAGTTCACCGGCGAGTTCGTTGAGCTCCTCGTGATCCTGGTACCAGCGACCGATCATGCGCAGCAGGTCAGACTCGCGCACCACGGCCTGGCGGACCCGGCGCTTCAGCAACCGGCTGGCCTCGTCGTATGCGAACAGGTCGGTCGGGTCGGCCATGCCGAGCAAAACGTCGCGCTCGCGCGCCTCGAGCACGACCATGCGGTAGCGTCGCGCCACCGGCTCCGGCAGCAGTCGCACCGTATGCGGGTCGACACGCAGGGTCGACAGGTCGATCAGCGGGATTTCGAGCTGCTGCGACAGGAAGGCCAGCAGGCGTGACTCGTCGATGAAGCCCAAGTCGACCAGCGTGTTACCCAGCTTCTGGCCCGTCTTCTTCTGCTCCGCCAGCGCGCTGAGCAACTGCGTTTCGCTGATGACGCCGTTACTGACGAGCAGGTCGCCGATACGGATCTTGCGTCGTGGTCCGGCGCTGGCGGCGTCCATGTCGATGCCCGGTTCACTCATCGGCAACTCCCAGTTCGAGCAGTCGGCCGCGTGCATACCTGGCCGCCGGTTCGGGCAGGCCACCAATCTTCAGCGCCCGGCGAAAAGCGCTCGCTGCTTCCGCGTCACCGAGACTGTCGAGGCTGATGGCGAGTCCAGCCCAGGCAGCCCCGGAAAGCGGCGTCAACGCCACCAGTTCGCGGTAGACCGCCCGCGACTCGGCATAGCGCCCGGCCTGCTGCTCGAGCGCGCCGAGCATCTGCAGGGCCGCTGTGCGCTGCGCGACCCCTGCCGGCACCAGCTGCAGCAGCTCGCGTGCATCCGCGCCACGTTGCTGATCGAGCAGCAATCGGGCCTTGAGCAGGTGGAGCGACCAGCGCTTCGGCGACAGCGCCAATGCCCTGTCGATTTGTGGCAGGGCCTCGACATGCCGGTCACCGCGCAGGACCAGGCCGATCAACAACTCGCGCGCCTCGATATCCCGAGGGAAACGCTCGAGATGGCGTTTGAGCAGCAACTCGGACTCGGCCAGGTCGCCGCGGTCGATCGCCTCCCGTGCGCGATCGGCGTCCGACCCGGTTTCGACTGCATCGGACTTGACGACGGCCACCGGCAGCGCCGAAGCGGCTACCGGCGGAGCTTCCGGTTCGGTATTTCGCAGGGTGACGTAAGCTGGACGCGGTGTGGCCGGCAGGTCCTGTTCTGCCACCGGGTTCGTTTCCGTCGCAGTGCCGGTGAGGCGTTCGTCGACGGCCGGTGACGGCAGTGGCAATACCTGGATATCGCGCTGGTCCGGGAGGCGGGTCTCGATGGCGGCGCCTGCCACTTTCCGCGCAGCGTGCGGTACCAGCTCGGGCGTCGCTGGAGTCGATGGAGCCGTTGGCGCCGGAATCGCGACAAACTGCGACACGACACCCGGCACCGGGTTTTGCCCTTCGCCGAGCGGCTGCAGGTAGCTCCACAACGCCAGGCCGGACACGACTGCCGTGCCAGACCAGACCAGGATGCGCAGCCAGTCGCGCGACGGCGGTGGCGCGAAATCGCCCGTGTGCCGGTTCGGACCCGCCGGCGCCTCCGGCGCCAGCTTCAACTGCTGCGGCGCCGGTGCCGAGGCACGTTCATCGAGATCGTGCAGGACCTGGTTCAGCAGGCTCATCAGCCCGGACCCGCAATGACGTAGGCCCCGAACAGGGCCGCCCCGGCCGAGGTCGCGGCCGCCAGCAGCATCGCGAGCCGGCCAACGAAACGCGACTTGCGGCGCGCGAGCGACTCGGTGTCGGCGACGGCCCGGTCGACATGACGCCGGTCCACCACGGCGCGTCCCTCGCCGAACGCGGCGAGCAGGGCCTTGTGGGCGAGGATGTTGACGATGCGCGGGACGCCGCCACTGGCCCGCGCAATCCGCTTCGCGACGCGTGCCGGAAACAGGCGTGGGCCGGTATGGCCTGCGACGGTCAGCCGGTGCATCAGGTAACCCGATACCGCCGTGTCGTCCATCGGCGCCAGGCAGTGGGAAAACGTAATGCGTTGCAGCAATTGCCTGGCCGCCGGCTGCGCCAGCTGTCGGTCCAGCTCAGGCTGACCGAACAGCACAACCTGCAACAACTTGCTCTTCTCGGTCTCCAGGTTGGTCAACAGGCGGATAGCCTCGAGACACTCGGTCGACAGCGCCTGCGCCTCGTCGACGATCAGCACGACCCTGCGCCCCGCCGCCTTCTCGGCCAGCAGGCGCTCGTTGATCAACTGCATGACTTTGTGCTGACCCTGGTTGCGGTGGTACTGCACGCCGAGTTCGTCGGCCAGCGAGTATCGCAGCGCGGTCGGGGTCAGCGCGGGGTTCGGGACATAGGCGGTGACAAAGCCGTCGGTTTGACCGAGTTCACGCAGCAACTTGCGGCACAGCAGCGTCTTGCCGGTGCCGACCTCGCCGGTCACCTTGATGAACCCCTCGCCCAGCTGCAGTGCAACCAGCAGCGTGTTCAGGGCCTCCTGGTGGCTCGCGTTGCCATAGTAGAACGCCGTGTCCGGCGTCAGGCTGAACGGCGCCTCGTCGAACCCGAAGAAAGCCTGGTACATCAGCGCACCTCGCCCTCGGTACCGAACACGCGCGGGCTGCCGCCGACGTGGAAGCCGCGGTCGAGGCGGTCGATCGACCTTGCCGACCCGGCCAGCGAGTCGGCCCAGGCCTTCGGCGAGTCGACGACCAGCGGCTTCAACAGGATGACCAGTTCACTCTTGCGCGCGCTCTGCTCGGTCTGGCGGAAGGCGGCGCCGAGGAAAGGTATGTCGCCGAGGCCAGGGGCCGACGCGACCTCCTCGATGACGGTCTCCTGCATCAGGCCGCCGATAACGACGATCTGGCCGCTGACCGCGTAGACGATGTTGTCCGATTCACGAATCGTCGACTGCGCCAGCGGCAGTTCCTGGATCGTGTCGGCGATAGTGAACACCTTGTCCTGCTCGGTGACCTCACTGACCGACGGGTGGATGTGCAGCGTCACGCCGCCCTGGTGGTCGATCTGCGGCGTCACGTCCAGGGCGATACCCGAGAAGAATGGAGTAAGTGTTACCTCGGGCGTGGTGCTGGTGGCGGTACCGGTCACCGTCGTCGCCGAGACGTCGGTGACAAAAAACTCGTCCTGGCCGACCTTGATCACGGCCTTCTGGTTGTTCACCGTCGATACCCGCGGGCTCGACAGGATCTGCACGTTGCCCTGTGTCGACAGCAGTTCGATCAGCGCGGTGAAGCTGCCCGTATCGACCCCGACCGAAAAGATGCCGCCATTCGACGCCACCAGGTCGGCGCCCTGCAGGCCGACAGCGACGGTGTCGCTGCCGCCAAAGATCTTCGACCACTCGATGCCGGACTGGAAACCGTCGCGCAGTATGACCTCCATGATCTTGGCCTCGAGTATGACCTGCCGCTGCAACGTCGCCTGGGTTGCGTGCAGGAAGTCCTCGACCTCGCGCAACTCGCCGGGCATCGCGCGCACGACGACCACGCCGGACTGCGGGGATACCACGACGGAGCGGCCGTCGACCGAGCCCACCAGGGCATCCAGCGCGAGCTTCAGCTCGGTCCAGAAATCGGCATCGCTCTCGGTCACCACCTGCGTCGACGGCAGCGTCTCCGACGACGACGTGTTGCTGGTGCTGCCGCCAGTGGCGTCGCTGTTGCGTGTCTCGCTGACCTGGCCCGAGCTGACCCGCATCTGCGAGTTGCCGCTACGACGGACATTCAGGTAGTTGACCTGGTAGATGCGTGTCTGCAGGCGCAGCGGCAGCACGTAGAAACCGCTGCTGTTGCGCTCGTACTCGTAGCCGTAGACATCACGCATGACCTGCATCACTTCGGGAATCGTGACATTCTTCAGGACCAGCGAGACCTCGCCGGCGACCTGCGGGTGAATCACCATGTTGTACGGCGTCCCGTCGACCAGGCTCATGAAGAATTCACGCGCGGCCAGGCCGTTTACGTTGACGTCGAAACGCTTGTCGGTGACGCGCTTGCCACCGCCGAGCGAAACCGTCATCGGTGGCATCAGCGATGCCGTGACCTCGGGCGGCGGCGCCTTCGGGCGGCTCCTTGCATCCTGGTCCGCCTCGGCGAGCGACTGGCGGATCGACGAAATCGTGCCGCCGTCCTTGGGTGGCTGGGTCTGGCACGCGGCAAGCGCCAGGGCCAGCAGGATCAGGGCGAGGTATCGCATCAGCGCCCCCCTGCCCGATCTGTCGCCGGGTGCTTGACCGACAGCACGCCCGCCATCAGTTCGCGGCGCTCACCATCCATGACCAGAATGAC
This sequence comes from Gammaproteobacteria bacterium, assembly GCA_020445315.1. GTDB lineage: Bacteria > Pseudomonadota > Gammaproteobacteria > Chromatiales > Chromatiaceae > Thiosocius. The sequence continues at coordinate 18,644 of JAGRGW010000116.1, read as the reverse complement.
TTTGTCCGCATGGATGTCGACCACTTCGGCCCCGCCGACGAGGTCACCGACGCGCACGCGCTGGCCGTTGACCATGGCGCTGCGCGCACCGCCCACGTTGAACGTCCCCTGCAGTTTCAGTGCCCGGCCGTCCGTCGCATCCGCCGCTTCCGGTTGTGACGTCACCTGCCAGCCGCTCGGTCGGGTCGGGTCGCGCAGTTCCTCGTCGGAAGCCAGCGCGACTCCACCGGCAGTGATGGCAATAAACACACCGATGACACAATGCCCGGTTCGACTAAACACCGATCCAATCCTCCGACAGGCTCAGGGTATGCAACCGCAGGCGAACCGCGCTGCGCGGATACTCGATGACCTCGTAGTCGATGCTGTCCCAGGCGAACTGCCAGGGCAGTTGTTCCAGCGCCCGCAGGTAGCGCAAGGTGGCGAAGTAGTCACCGTCGAAGTCGATCTCGAAGGCATGCCGGTGGACCGCCGCTGAGGCCAGGCCGTCCGGTCGATCGCGGGTGGGTTCTTCACCCAGCAGCGGCACGGGGTCGAGTGTCTTCAGGCGGGTCAACCGCAGCGCGTCTTCCTGGCTCAACAGGTGTTCGAGGAAACGCGCCATGTCGCGCGGCGATATCATCGCGCGCGTCGCGTCATCCAGTTGTCCCTGCAACTGCCGGATCTGCTGGCGCGCCAGTTCAACGGCAGTGCGCTGTTTCGCGACCGGGTCGCGCTGGAGCCCGGCACTGAGCACGTTCTGTTCGTCGTTGAGGCGTCGTATCTCGGTCCGGGCGCTCGCGATCTCGGCATTCAGCGCCTCGACGCGCCGGGCCTGGTGCTGCAATACCACCAGGTCCGCAACCTGGTAGATGACCGCGAACAGCGCGATCGTTACCAGCAGGCGCTCACGCGCACTGAGCGCGGCAAACCGCTCGAGCAACGACTGCCACCTAGCCCGCATCGCCACCCTCCTCCGCGATTGCCGTGCGCAGTTCGAAATCGACGATCGCCTCCTGCCCGGCGGTCCGTCGCTCGAACAGCGCGTCGCGGAAGTTCAGCCCCTCGAACGCACGCTCGACGGCGAGGGTCTGCAGGAAACGTGGCACTAGGGCCGGTTCGAGGGTCTGTCCGTTGAGGACGACCTCGGCGCCGCCGGCAGCGAGCTTGACCCGCCGAAACCAGATGCCGTCGGTCGCATTGCGACCCAGGCCGGCGAAGAAAGCGGCAAAGCCCTTACCCTTGTCCGACTGCTCCCGGCTCACCGCGACCAGGCTCGACATCAGGTGGCGCCGGGTCTGGCCGAGCCGCTCGAGTTCGGCCGCGAGATGCGGGTCGGGCGTGAGCGCAGTCGCCGCCTCCCGGCTCGCCTCGACCTGTTGTTGGCGCTGCTGCATGGCTTCCGCCACGGCATCACGCTCGGCCTCGATGCCGGCGAGGTAGAACTCGCCGGTCACGGCCAACGCCACAACCGCCAGCATCGCGACGACACCGGACACCAGCACCAGGCGCACACCGGCCGGCAGTTTTGCCTGTCCGGCGGATTCACGATAGAGATTGACCTGCTGGATCACGCCGCCCATGGCAAGTCCCGCATCGCGGCGCCCACCGCGGTCAAGGCCTGTTGGATCTGGCCGGAGGTCTCTCCGCCGTCGAAACCGTCAACGGCAAAACGCTGCGTGGGCACGGTCAGGTAACGCTCGGCGACCGTGGCGAAGGCCTCGTAGGCCGGCTCCGAACCGGCCAACACCGTGAGTTGGTCGGCGGCACCAACCGCGTACTGACTCTCGAAATAATCCAGCGATCGCTGCACCTCCAGCGCGAGGTTTTCCATCTGTGCCTGCAACAGGAGCTGGTCGGCGCCGACATCGAAGTCCTGCAGGACTCGGCGACTGAGATAGACCTGCTCGGCGTCGGCGATCTCGATCACGGTCTGGCCGGCATGCAGCAGCAGGTAGGCGCGCGGTCGCTGCGGGCGGTCGACCATGCGTGCGAGGTTGCGGATCGCCATCTCGACAACATCGACAGCGACGATCTCCAGATCCGCGTCCTGCAGGAGGCTGCTCAACGCCGTCACCATGTGCTCGCGGGCGACGACGACGTAAAGCAGTGCAGGGGCGCCTGGCCGACGGCTTTGGGGTAGCGCGAAGACATCGATGACGGCCTGTTCGACCGGGAAGTCGATCAGGTCCTTGACCTTCCAGCGCATGGCCTCGACCAGTTCGTCCTCACCCAGGCCGGGGTGCTCGAGCTGGACCAGCGAATAGGCCCCGAGTTGCAGCGTGGCGACCACCGGCAGCCCCTCGGCGTCCATGTCGCGCAGACACTGCCTGAGTAGCGGCAGGCGCTCGTCGGGAGTGCGCACCGGGCACCAGCGAACGCCGACGACACGCATGACGCCGTCGCGCGGTTCGACGACCGCGGCAGCGAAGCCGTCATCGCGAAACTCAAGCCCGAGTTGACGGGTCTGTCGGGGGCGTGCTTTCAGCCACTGAAACAACAGCAAACTCCGGAAGGCTGATGATCGGAAATACCTTCTGGCTGAATAGCGGCTGAGAAGTCAGTGACTTAAGGAAAAGGTTTCACAAGGTACGGCGGACAAACCGGGCAGTTGCAGACCGCAGCGACATTATTGGACCTGGTACGGTTGCTCCTGCTCCAGGCCGAGCATCTGGGCGCCGGTCTGCAGGGCCTGGGCGACGAAATCCGACATCCGCGCCCAGCGCTCATCGACATCGAGCACCTCGTCCATTGCCGTGTTGATGACGCGCAGTGCGTGCGAACCCTGTTCCCTCCGGCCCGGCGGCAGGGTCTCAGCAACGACGAACAGCTGCGGCTGGTTCTCGCCCTCGCGCACGAACGCGGCAACGTAGCGATAGGCGCGGTCGTCGCCGCTCTCGACGTCACCGAGTATCGTGACGCCGAAGTCGCCGTAGCGGTAGCGCTGCTGCGGTATCGCGGTGAGAATCCTGGGGAATGCCATCAGGCACTGTCGCTGTCGCGATCGCCGAACCGGGTGCTGCCGATGCGCAGCACGAGGATGGCCAGGCTCAGAATCAGGATGGCGCCTGTCAGCGTCAGCATGTGGATGTCGGACATCTCCTTGACGTCGATCGCCAGTACCCGGGTCAATGCCGTCACGGCAATGTAGAGCAGGTAGCGTACGGGAAGTCGTTTGGTCTGAAAGTAGATTCCGACCATCGCACCGAGCTCGAGGTAGATGAACAGCAGCAGTACGTCTTTGATCTTCGGACCGCCCTGGGCAATGATGTCGAAAACCTCGACCCACGAAGCCCAGACGATGGCTGCCCCGATGACGAACAGGCCTATCAGGTGGAATATCTCGAACAGCTTGTTGCCGAGATCGAACAGCTTCTTGTCGAGAACCGGTTCAGTCATTTTCGCCGAATCCAAGAATATGCAGAAATCCTGCCCAAGCGTAACCAAGCACCGTGGCCGGTGCAAAACCCTGATAGCCGCCGCCTTGATCTGGTCTGCGGCCCTGCCAGCGGCCGAACCGCTCGAGGAACGCAGCGCGCTGCGCGATTGTATCAGCGCAGCACGCGAAACGGGCGCGATCGCTGCCTGCGAGGCAGCGGCCCAGACCGACCTGCGCGGGCGCATCGAGCGCTGGACGCGTGCCATCCGCGTGCTACTGGACAACCGCCAGCGGCCGGCCTTCGATCGCAGCGTCGATGCCTGGCAGGCCTGGTTCGAGAGCGAAACACACCTGCTCGAGCTGACGCTGGCGCAACGGCGAGACGGACTCGGCCCGAGACTGCAGTCCGGTGCCGTCACGCGGTTGTTCGAAGATCGCGAGCGCCAGCTGCGTGAGCACCTGCACAACCTGAAGTTTGCCGGGCCGCGCCGCTGACCCGCCGGTCTGCCGCATGTCGATGCCTTGCTGACCCGCCAGACGGGTTTTCACCCCGGTTGTCGCAGGGAATACAGGCGTCGCCGGACGACCGTCGTCGGGTAGAATGAAGGGAAACGGGAAACAGGGGCAGACAAGGCAATGCCGTACTTCGTCTACTACGTCAACCAGCAGGCCGATCAGGATCGCAAGTCGCTGGAGTACGTGGAAACATTCGACAACTTCAAACAGGCACGCAACCTGGCAAGGGACAAACGCGCCGCGTTGCGCGACCAGGGCAGTTCCGCGGACTGCCGACTGATTTTCGCCAAGAACCAGGTCGAGGCGGAGAAACTCCTCAGCGCCCCGCGCGAGGAACGCGTCGTCGGAGAGGACTGACCCGTCGTCCGGTTGCGCCGTGCGGCGTGGCCCACTAGTCCGCCAGCCACAGGCGCAGGCGCAGTCCGTACTCGGTGGAATAACCCACACCCGCGTGACTGATCACACCGTCGGTGCCGACGATGAAGGCAGCCGGTACGCCGCTGACACCCCACTGGCGCGCGATCGCGCCGGTCTCATCCATCAGGACCGGGAAACGCACACCTTCCCGCGCCAGGTGCGCGGCCACCTCCGTGGGCGTCCCGGAGTTCGTGGCGACGGTTATCACCGGGTGGTCGGCGGCAATCGCGGCGATACTGCCCTGCTCGAGCCGGCAAACCGGGCACCATTCGGCCCAGAAGTGCACCAGGTAAGGACCTTGCTCAGGTTCGAGCTGGAAAGGCTTGCCGTCGAGCATATGGCCGACCAGCGGCGGTGCGGCGCCGTAGGCGAGATCGCGCGCCTGCCACCACTGGACCGCGACGACTGCGACGGCCAGCAGTGCGAGGTCACGTGCCCAGGCCAGCCAGCGTCGCGGCTTTCGGTTGTCTTTTTCGGCTCCGGGGGTGTCGGTCATCCTGGCTCCGGCAACCGCCGGCCGCATCAGCGCAAGGCGACCCGTTCGCTGCTCATCTGGTTGAAGAAAGCGACCACCTTGCGAACGTACTCACGCGTCTCATCGTACGGCGGGACCTGGTTGCCGTAGCGAATCACGGCGTTCTCGCCGGCATTGTATGCGGCCAGCGCCAGTTTCAGGTCGTTATCGAACATGGCGAGCAGATCACGCAGGTAACGCGTACCACCGCGCAGGTTCTGCGCCGGGTCACGCGGGTCGCTGACACCGTAGCGTTCGGCCGTCGCCGGCATCAGCTGCATCAGGCCAATCGCCCCTTTCGGCGACACGGCGTCGGCGCGGTAGGCCGACTCGGCGCGCACGACCGCGTGCACCAGCGCTGGCTCCAGGCGACTGTCCCTGGATGCCTCGGCAATCAGGGACTGCAGGGCATCGCGGCGCTTACGCATCGCAGCCAGGGCATTACCCGAACCGGTCATGCTGCGCCCCGTTGGAATCTGATAACGCTTCAGCAGTTGCAGACCGCGCACCGGCTTGTCGGTCAACAGGATATGACCGTTGGCGTCCCGGTACTTGAACACCTCGGCGCCAGCCGTTTCGGCAATGACGAAGACGGCAAGCAACAGTAGCGATGTAACGACTGTCAATCGGTGCATGAAGCGGCTCCCGCAACGGAGTCTAGCACCGAGTGAGCTATCAAGTGTTTGAAATACCGCACAAATCAACCAGCATCAGCAATGAGCGGGGTCGCCACCCCGGATACCGTGGCTTATCGGCAGGCGCGACAGCCGACTTGAGCGGTGACGACCAGCGGGCCACGTTGATTGGTGCGCGAATCGCGATCAGGCCGCGACGCGGGGCCGCCGGCGCCAGACCAGCGTGCGGTTGTTGACCGGCATCTCCAGGTCCTCGGCCAGGTCCATCGCGGCCGCTTCTGCGAGCTCGCGCAACCAGTCAAGGTCGCGGATTCCCATTTGCGGATCACGCTGTCGCAACCACTGATCGAATGACGCGTTGCTGGGCGCGGAAAACTCACCGTGGTAATTGAACGGTCCGTACAGCAGGAATTCGCCGCCGTCTTCGAGCACCTGCCCGACGCCGTCGAACATGGCCTCGACGGCTCGCTCGCCCATGATATGCGCCGTATTGGCGCTGAACACCGCGTCGTACCGCTGCACCGGCCAGCGGTCGGTCAGCACGTCGAGGGCCAGCGGCCGCATGATGTTGCCGACGCCCGCAGCGTCGATCCAGGCATTGATGCCGTCGTGCTGGGATGGCATATCGCTGGTCTGCCAGGTCAGGTTCGGCAACAAGGGTGCGAAATACGCGGCATGCTGCCCCGTGCCGCTGCCAATCTCCAGCAGGCGTCGGCGATGACGCAGGCGGGGCTCGAGTACGGTGAAAATCGGCCCGCGGTTCTCGGCGCAGGATTCGGCGAAGGGTTTTTCCATGGCAGAGGCCTTGGGGCAGGATTGCCCGGAGCACTGAGCATATCATGCCGGGGCGCGGGAACCTGCTTGAACCAATCCCGGACACGCAACGGGAGACATGCCCGCATCAGCCGAGATGCCGGACCAACTCCGTATCACGCACGAGTTTGCCGGCCAGGTAGCCAGCGAGGTTGACCAGCATCTTGGTACGGATTGGTTCCGGGATGCGGCTGAATATCACTTCGACACATACGGTGTGGCTTACGGCCACGACATCCGCGGTCCGCTGCATCTTTTCGATCAGCGCCATTTCACCGAAGGCCGTCCCTTTTCCCAGCGTGTTGACACGCAAGTGGTGACCGTCGTCGGTCTTGACCACGACATCAACCTGGCCCTCGAGAATGAAGTAAAGGGAATCGGCTGGATCACCGGTGCGCACGACATGCGACCCACTCGGGAACGTCCGGGCGTCTCCAGCATCCCGCAGCGTACGAAGTTCGCCGGAACTCATGCCTGAACAGAGATACTGGTGACACAGTTCCGACTGGCAGTCCCCGCTCTCCGTAGTGAACTCGACCTCGGCCAGCAAGCAGTCTTCACACCATTCGACGGCATGATCCGTGTCACCGAACTCGAACCAAGCCGGCTCCTGATGCACGTCCTGGTGATCTCTGAAGTACTTCTTAAATCGGTAAAGATGGCCACACCCAGTGAAGAAGAGGTGCTTGTTCCCGCCGGCAAGCTGTGTCCAGAGATCGGCAAACATCCGTGTCGATGCCCGGTCCGCGGAAACGACCCGCTTGAGATCCACGATAACAAAGTCCGTACCGTCGAGACCGGAAAGTATCTCCAGCGCGACCGACTCGGTATTCCCGAACAGGAGTTCGCCCTGCAGTTCAAAGATCCTGACGCGCTGCCCCAGCCGCGACAGCAGTTCCATTTCCCTGGCGTTGCGGCCTCGCCGTGAACCGAACCGCGCACTGTCGAATACCTTGCGGACAATCGAGGCCGAAGTGGAACGCGCGACGTTGAAGAGATGCAGGCTGAAGTCCCGGGAAAGCCGCTTGCAGGCCTCGATGCCGCGCACGCTGTTTCCCTTCTCGTCCAATGGCGGAGAAAAAACACCCAGGCCGAACTGGCCAGGCAACACCGCCATGATGCCACCGCCGACGCCGCTCTTGGCCGGCATGCCAACGTCGAAGATCCAGGCGCCCGAGTAATCGTACATGCCGCAGGTACTCATGACACTGAGCACCTTCTCGGTGAACTGCGATTTCAACGCGACGACACCGGTCACCGGGTTAACGCCATTGTTGGCCAGGCAGGCACCCATCATCGCGAGATCACGCGCGGTAACCAGGATGGAACACTGCTGGAAATAGGCGTCCAGGGCGGTTTCCGGCGACGTGTCCAGTATGCCGTGTCCATACAGCAGGTGCGCAATGGCCCGGTTGCGATGGCCTGTTTCGCTTTCGGAACGGTAGACGCTCTCGTCGACTTCGTGGGGATGCCCGGTGTAACGCGCGAAGGTCTCGAGGATCCGCTGCAGTGGCCCACCTTCGGGCGGCCCCTCGATCATACCGGTGACGGCGATGGCGCCGGCATTGATCATCGGGTTGACCGGCCGACCCGTGTCCGGCTCGAGACTGATCGAATTGAAGGCTTCGCCAGATGGCTCCACCCCTACCTTCGATACGACATGCTCAAGTCCACGGTCCTCGAGTGCAATACCGTAAGTGAGTGCTTTGGAGATCGACTGAATCGTGAACGGTTGACGCGAATCGCCGACCTGGTACACATGCCCATCGACCGTCACCAGGGCAAGACCCAGCCAGCCGGGGTCGGAACGTGTCAACTCTGGAATGTAACTGGCAACCTCGCCCGCAACCACGCCCAGCAGTTGTTGGTGGAGTTCATCCAGGTAACGTTGAACAGGTGAGATCTCCAACGCCGATGCTGACATCTGCTCTCCAGATTAAGAAACTGAACCTTGGAACGTATCCGGCAAGCATATGCAAAAGGCGCGCCCGTTTCGTCTATTGCAGGAAACGCTGCGACAGGAGCGCACACCGCGCCCGCGAAGACATCAATGGCACGAAAATGAGGCAGAAGCAGGTTCTGCGCACCACGAGGGTGCGTCTGCGTGGCGGCAAGATGTGGTCAAATCATCAGGCAGCTAAGTTCCTCGTCCTGGGCACGCAGGCGATCGACCAGGTAACGCAACATGTTGCGGTAGACCAGACCACCGAGTGACGGGTCGTGGTCCAGGTACTCGCGCAGCAAACCATGATCAAACCGCAGCATCAAACCCGCTGTAGACGCACTCACGGTGACCGTTGGCTGCATATCGTCGATGAATGAATATTCTCCGATCAGGTCCCCGGGGCCGCGATGTCCGAGGGTCCTGCCCGCCCCCTGTCCACGGCGGTCCGGCAGGAAAACCTTGAACGCCCCTTCCAACAGCAGGTAGATGCTCTGGTTGGGCACATTAGCCTCAATCACGACGTCATCCGGCGCGACCGTCACCAGTTCACCCAAGTCGAAGAATGCAAGCTTTGACGCCGAATCGATGTCTCGTATCAGCCAATGTTCAGAAAAAGTCTCGTGCATGTCAGGTCCTGTCCGAACGCCCTCTGGCCATGCCACAGTCGGGAATCATCGCCCTTCCCTGCGTGCAGTCAGTCACAGCGGATCAATGAACAGATCGTCGAAAAATGCCAGCGTGCGTTGCCACGAACGCCGATCGGCCTCTTCCTGGTACGCCACGCCGTCGATGCCGTAACCATCCGCGTAGGGATTCGTGAACCCATGCCTAGCACCCGAGTAGATGTTCATCTCCCAGTCCACGCCCGCCTGCGTCAGTGCGTCCTTGAACGCATCGATACGACTGGCGGGAATGAAACCGTCCGCATCGCCGTGCGCGACCAGCACGCGGCCGCGAACCCGTGCTGCCTGTTCCGGTGTCGCCGGTGGCAGTGAGCCGTGAAAACTGACCACACCGTCCAGGTCGGCCCCCGCGTAGGCCAGTTGCATGACGGTAGCGCCGCCAAAACAGTATCCGACTGCTCCCAGCTTGGCCGTATCTGTCTTAGGATGCGCCACCAGCTGGTCCAGCGCGAGACCGGCCCGACGCTGCCAGCTTTCCACGTTGGATGCGATCTGCTGCATCCAGCCCTTCGCCTCGTCGGCATGCCGCGTCATCCTTCCATCGCCGTACAAATCCGCCGCAAAGGCCACGTAGCCCAATTCCGCAAACATTTCCGCGCGCAGCTTGGCGTAATCGTTCAACCCCCACCACTCGTGCGCCACGAGTATCCCGGGGCGTTTGCCGCCAAATGCATCGTCCCAGTACAGGATGCCGTTCAGCTCGGTAGCACCATCCCTGTAGGTGACATTTTCCTGGTGCATGACCGCATCGGCGGCAGCGCTCAACAACAGGGCGATCGCTGCAACTGCGCTCCTGCTGCTGGACCTGGCGATATGTTGCAGCCTATTCGTCGAGGACATAGCCGTTCTCCGTCAGAATGAAGCGAAAGTTATCCCACTGCTCATTATCGAAGGTGTCGAGGATGTTGCGACGACAGGAGAGCTGGTACTTCAAAACCTTGCGGTGCAACCGGAAGATTTCCTCCTGCTTGGCATAGAGCACTTCCTCACGGGTCTTCGGGTTCAGCGCAATACGCTGAAACTCCGCCCTCGCCCGGATGATCTCGTTCATCGTGTGAATCAGCGGGACACGATTCTTGCTGCGCCACGCGCGAAAGGTCTTTATCTGTTCATTTTCGAGACCGATCGCGTCCCGATTCTCCATGATCAGCGGCATCAGGAAAGGGTGAAAACCCATCTGGCTCAGCATCGACATCCGCTGACGGGCAACTTCCCAATCAATACCGTCCGAAGCTGAAGCCGCCCCCTGCTGCTCCGACGAGGATGCCAGCAGCGGCAACACGCACAAGACAACGGCCGCGAGGCATCGTGGCCAATTTAAAGATACCGGGTTCATGGCGCCCCCTCGTTATTCAACGGATGCGAAACACACTGTCAATTCGAAAAGACTAGTCGATTGCCGAGTATGGACCAAAAACAGCCCCAAGACTTGTACGGTAGCTACCCCCTCTCCTACTATTTGTAAAGTGCAACGGGTCGTGTCGTTGCCTGAATCGTCGGCTTTCAGCCAATCGGCCCAAGGATCCGAAAGGGACAACGACAATGAAACCCCTGGACGTCCAAAAGCTGTTACGCGACCGGATTCTCGAGCATCGCTTCCTCAACCTCTGGCAACGCAACCTGTTGCCGCGCGTTCGCTGTGACAGTGACCAGGCCTGGGAGAAACTCCGCCGGCGTTACGGCGAGGAACATCGGCACTACCACGACCTGGGACACCTGGCGCATTGCCTCGATCAGTTGGACCTGGCACGGGAGTCGGTTGATCACCCTGACCAGGTCGAAATGGCGATCTGGTATCACGACGTCATCAACGAACCCGATGGCCGTGAGAACGAGAGGCTCAGCGCCAATTACTTCGCGTCGGAGGCACACGACTGCATCGCCGCCGGTTTCATCGGACGGGTCGTCGAGTTGATCCTAGTGACGACGCACAAGCATGCCCCCGCTAACAATGATCAGCGCTTCATCTGCGACATCGACCTCGCGAGCTTCGGTTGCCCGTGGGAGTGCTTCGTACACGACTCGGACGCGGTCAAGGCCGAGTTCGTCGGTTCGGACGAAGAATACTACCGCGGCAAATCCACTTTCCTGCGGTCGATGCTCGATCGACCGCGCATCTTCCGGACCGACTTTTTTTACGCGCGGTACGAACAGCAGAGCCGACAGAACATAGAGCGGCTGTTGCAACTCGTCGAAACCGAAAAGGATTGAGCCGAGATTTAGCGGAATCGCAGGATGACGAGGGTAAGGTCATCCGCCCGCGGGGCACCCTCGGCAAAGTTCTCGACCGCGATCGCGTCTACTGTCTCCGACTCACCGTCGAGCAGTTCCGATTCGAGTGACATGATTCCAGGATTTCCAGAAGTTGAAAAGAAAAGGTGGCGCGTGAGTACCGACGTCGTTGCACCAAACAGTTCCAACTGTGTTCGCACTGCCCGCGTCTGTACCCCACCCGTTATGATCTAACTCTGACGGCCTGCTAACGGGATTGGCCATCTCCAACATGGGCATCGCCCCCCCCGGAATACTCCGTGGTCTGACGAAGCCGTCCACCGATGATGTGGGTCAGGTTTCGAAACAGGCGAAACGCCAACAGCGGGTAAAGACGCGTCAACCGGTCAATACGGCTCCAACTCAACACCAGGAGCTGGCAATCCTCGAGCGCGGCGACGTCGGCCGTACGCCGGCCGCCGGACAATGGCCCGACTTCGCCGAACAATTGTCCGACCTCCATCACACGGTAACGTTTCACCTCGCCAACCTCGTTTACCGTCCTCGCCTCCACGCGCCCCTCGAGTACCACGTACATCTCTGAACCCAGCTCGCCTTCGCGAATAACCAGCTCGCCACTACCGATCTGCCGGATCTCGCTGGACAACAGGATCTTCTTGATCTGCCAGAGATACATCCCCTTGAACAGCGCCGAGCGCTGCAAAGCCTCTTTTTGCACTTTGTACGACAGCAGGTCCCAGACAGTCAGGAGTTCGCTGGAGCCCAGTAGCAACGGCGTCAGGATGAAGGTGGCCAGCAGCGCGATGATGATCACCATCGCGCTCAACAGCCCGAAATGCACGACCGGCTCGAAGCTCGACGTCGCGAATACGGCGAAACCCGCCGCCAGCGCGATCGACGTCGCAAAGATGGGTACCGCCTCTGCTGTCACCATGGCGACCAGGGCCTCACGTCGCGTCGCGTGCAACTTTAGTTCCTCGTGAAAGCGCGACATGACGTGCATGGTGTCGTCGACGCAAATGCCTAGCGCGATCGCCGCCACCATGCTGGTGCCGGCGTTCATCGGGATACCGGCGATCGCCATGACGGCGAACAGGATCGCAACCGGGAACAGGTTGGGTATCAGCGCGATGAGGCCGGCCCTGAGACTCACGAACAGGACGGAAACCAGCGCGACAATGACACCGCCCACCAACAACAACGATTGCAACTGACCCCGTGCCATCTCCTCGACGGCCCGGTTCGACAGTACCGATTTACCAGTGACCCGCACATCGAGGCCGCGGTCTATCTCCCGGTCGACAAAGGCCTGCAAGCGGGCGACGGCGCGGTTGAGTTCGTCGGATGAGCTGATGTTGTGGCGGACGAGGATGCGGGCGCGGTCGTAGTTTTCGGACACGAAACCCGCGATATCGCGATGGCGAATGAAATACATGTATTCACGAACCAGGTCGTCCGTATCGGGCAGCATGAGTTCGTCGCCATGCCCGCCTCCTTCTTCGCCGACCATCACGTCGTTGACGAGTGCGACGAAGTCTGCAAATGAGAACGATCGATCGAAGACGCCCATCTCCTGCATGAAGGCCTGGATCTTTCGCACCTCTTCGAGATACTTGACCTGCAGGAAGGTGTTGTCGATACCGGAATCGACAACGACGGAGAACGCGTGCACGCCGGAGAGTTCCTGGTGCACGCGCTCGACGTTCGTCCGCAATTCCGAGTCCGGGTCGAGGTAATCGAGCAGGTTGTTGTTGATGCGCAGTTGCGTGGCAGCACCCAACGCGGCAAGCGCCAACACGCCGGCGGTTCCCAGTACGAGCGCACGGTGCTTGTAGGCGGTGTCCAGCAGAGCCACGGCCCCGCGCTGGAACCAACCCGGCGCCTGCCCGCCTGGTGCCTGCCTGTCTTCACGATGACCCAGGACACCCAGCATCGCCGGCACGAGCGTCACGGTGATGAGGAAGTTGAACAACAACCCGGTCGATGCCACCAGCCCGAACTGGTACAGCAACTGGATGTCATTGAGTGCAATCGAGAAAAAACCCAGGTAAGTCGTCACGAACGTCAACAGTACCGCCACGCCCATCCTGTCGGCCATCTGCGCAATCGCGTCGGGCCTCGAAAGACCGCCACGGATGCCTGCTGCATACTCGGCGAGCAGGTGGATATCCTCGGTCGACCCGATGATGATCACCAGTGCAGGCACGATCGAGGTCATGATGTTGACCGGTATATTCATCCACGCCATGAATCCCAGCGTCCACAGGACACTGATCCCTGCTGTCGCCAGCGGCATCAATGCCGCGTTTGCCCGACGCAGGCCGAACGCAAGGGTCACCAGGAGTACGGCGACCGAAAGTGGCAGAAACACCCGCTGGTCGCTGCGGACCTTGCTGGTCAGATCACTGCGCATTGCCGCCGTACCCACCTGGTAAACGGTGTCGAGGTACTCACGCAGCGGCGAGATCAGCGACTCTATCGATGCGGTGATGATTCGATCGAAGTCGCTGCCCGCCTTCGTGTTGTCGACATAGACGTTAATCGCCAGCGTCTCACCATCGGCCGAGATCAGGTTGCCCAGGACCAGCGGGTTGCGTATGGCATCCGACCTGATTACGGCAGCCTCTTCGGCACCTGTCGGCAGGGTTTCCAGGAACGGCTTGATGTAGATGGTGTCATCGACGTTTCTAAGATTCTTGGCATCGAACAGGCTGGACGTGCCGGTTACACCCGGAAGCTTCTCGATTTCGCGCAGAACCTCGCGGGCCCGCAACAGCTTTGCCTGGTCGAAGATATCGGGGTCGCGCAGGACGACGATGATGACGTCCTCGGTGCCAAAGGTTTGCTCGGTGGCGACATAGTAATCCCACGCGGGCGTCCCGCGCTCGAGCATGCTTTCGGCCGATACGGCAATCCTAAGACTACCCAAGGGTTGCCAAGCGAGGAAGGAAATGAGCAGCAACAGACCCAGAACAGCAACAGGGTGCGCCGCAGAATGTCGAATCAGCATCTTCACCTGATTACACTGCCACCTGTGGATGTTCGATCGTTCACTTTCTTACCGACATCGCGTCGACACGTTCGACAAGAAGCACAATGAGCGACCAGATAGACTTACGTCTCCCAAATCCTTAGTCAACTGGCATGGAATTCCAAGCGGTTCACCGCGTTCCGCCCAGCCGGCACCCACATCTGGAAAACTTGCCACAACCCTCTTTCGGCGCTCCTATGCCTGGACACCGCCCTGAAGCGGGCCATAGCAGCCAAATCAAACCGCCCGATGCCGCCAGGCGGCCTGGAAGATCGCTCAAGTGATGTGCAAATGAATCACCGCAGCATGTTCACAGCTTTTTGGTCTCCACACTGGCCGCGTCCACTGCGAGGCTGGCACAGGCCGGCGATTCAGGAAAGGCCCCCGATCAGATGACAGGCTCACAGGACACGAAAAGGCGCAACGGCAATGGCAGCCTTCGGCGACATCGCCGAAAGCGACTGCGATTGAGCCAGCGGCGCCGACTCTTGCACACACCCAAACTTACCAGAGGAAAGGCCGGTCCGGGTTAATCATCTACCGCAACATTTCTTGAATTTTTTCCCGCTGCCACAGGGACAGGGATCGTTGCGGCCCACCCTCGGGCCTTCGTGGCGCTGGGTTTTCGGTTTTGGCAGTTCGCCATCGACGTAGTACCAGCGCCCGTGCTCTCGCGCGAAGCGGCTGCGTTCCACGTGCTGCTGGGTCTGACCGTCGTGGCGAAACGTGGCGCTGAACTCGACCCAGCCGACATCGTCTTCGACACCGCCCCGTTCTGTCGCCACGATCTGCAGGCCGAGCCACTCGGAACTCGAGGCCCAACGCTGGGTTGCGTCACGATCCCAATCGGCGCGGTGATCGGGATGCAGCGTCTCGCCGAGATAATCGATCGCCTGGACGACGTAGGCACTGTAACGTGATCGCATCAGTGTTTCGGCGGTCGGCGCCGGCTGTACGCCGGTGACATAGGGTTCACAGCAATCGGAATACGGCTTCTGCGAGCCGCACGGACAGGTTTGCATGTTGATGGTCGGGCAGCTGAACGGGCTGCTAGTTTAGCGGTATCCCGTGGCCGTTGGCACGGTCGGAAAGCCGACCCGGACAACATCGCCCGGGTGCGGCGCACTTGATCAGAGTATCAGTAGCAGTCCGGCAGCGGCTGCGACCAGCGCGCTGGCTTCCAGGACCATTCCCACGAATGGGATGACCTGCGGCGGTGAACGCAATTCGGCTTTTGCGGTTTCGTACAACATTGGGCTCTCTTTCTGGTAAACTCCATCACACTGTATATAC
The DNA here is from genome assembly GCA_020445315.1 of Gammaproteobacteria bacterium. Taxonomy (GTDB): domain Bacteria; phylum Pseudomonadota; class Gammaproteobacteria; order Chromatiales; family Chromatiaceae; genus Thiosocius. The sequence goes on along the minus strand of JAGRGW010000116.1, from coordinate 3,207 downwards.
ATCTTATATACCTCCCGAGCCCTCGTTGCAATGGCCAAAGAAAAAATTATCAATTTTCGAATCGACGGCGACCTGAAGAGCAAGGCAAAGAAGCTGGCCGAGGCCGACGGCCGCAGCCTGTCTAACTGGATCACGCTGCTGATCGAGCGCGAAGTCCGCAAGGCCAGGAAGAAGAACTGAACCGGCGTCAGAGCCCCAGCGACTCCCAGCGCTTGCGGATCCGCTTGACCGAAACCGGTTGCGGCGTTTTCAACGCCTGCGCAAACAGCGATACCCGCAGCTCCTCCAGCATCCAGCGAATCTCGTCCAGGCGCGGATCGATCGACGACTGTGCCCGACGCTGACGATCCCGTGCTGCCCACTGCTGTTGCAGTTCGGCCATTTCCTGCATGCACTGCCGGTCGCGTGCAGCTGCACCGGGCAGCTTTTCCAGCCGCAGCGACAGTGCCTTGAGGTAACGCGGCAGATGGGCCAGTCGGTCCGCATCGGTCTGTTCCAGGAAGCCGCGGTAGACCAAGCCGTCCAGCTGCTGCCGCATGTCGGCGACCGCGTCCTGCCAGTTGGGTTGCGTGACCCGCGCCAGGTCGGCTCGCAGCCGATGCGCCTCGGTCAGCATCACCGTGGCCTGCTTCGCCAGTTCCAGCAGCAAAGGGCCTAGCCGCGGGCGACCACGCTCCCGGCAACGTTCGAACGCGTCGCGATCGCGGATGGACCAGGCATCTTCGAGGAATGCCCGGTCAACGGCGACAGCCACCAGCTCGTCGACGATATCGGCATGCGTGTCTGTCGCCGCGTCCGGCAGGCCGGCGTAGTGCAGACGCAGGCCGCGCAGGTCGGGTATGTTCTTCTTCAGGTTGCGCAAGGCCTTCGACTCGCGCAGCAACAGCAGGCGGCGCAGGCCAAGCCGGTGCGCGCGCCGCGCCACCTCGATGCCGTCGAACACCCGTACGACGACATGCTCGCCCTGGTCGACCAACGCCGGGAACCCGCGCACCTGCATCTTGCCGCTGCGCTGCAGCAGCTCGGGCGCCAGCGGTCCAAAGTCCCAGTCGGTCATTGGCCCGGGGTCGTTGACACGACGGTCGGTCTGATCGAGGCTGCGCGCATGCTGCTTGCCGGAATAGTCCCGTTGCAGCGCCAGCAGATCACGCGATACCGCAAGCTCCTGGCGCCCGCCGGGATCCATCAGGCGGATCCGAAGCCGTAGATGATCGGGCAACGCACCCGGCTGCCATGCGTCTTCGGGCACATGAACCCCGGTCATGTCCTTCAGCAAAGAACCCAGCGTCTGCACCAGCGGTTCATCGGACGCCGGCAGCGCGCGCAGACACCGCTCCGCATACTCGGGCACCGGCACGAACTGGCGCCGAAGCGTCTTCGGCAGCCCCTTGAGCAGCTGCGTGATCTTCTCCTGCAGCAGTCCGGGCACGAGCCTGTCGACGAGGCCCGGCGACAGCTGCCCGAGCACGGTCACCGGCACCTGCAGGGTCACCCCGTCGTCCGGCTCGCCGGGCGCGAAGCGGTATCGATAGGGCAGCCGCGTGCCGTTGAGGTCGAGTCGGTCCGGAAAACCGCCGTGCCAGTCGAGCGCAGGGTCCGCCCGCAGCAGGTCCTCGCGACGCATGTGCAGGACCTTGGCCTGCGACGGCGGCAGCTTGCGCAGCCAGGTCTCTAGCTGGGTAACGCTGTAGATTCCGGGCGGGACACGCTTGGCGTAGAAGCCGTAGATGGTCTCTTCGTCGACCAGGATATCGCGACGCCGCGACTTGGCCTCCAGGTCGTGCAATTCGTTGATCAACTGCCGGTTGTGGCGCCAGAAGGGCGCGCGCGTGTTCATATCCCCCTCGGTCAGGCCGAAGCGCAGGAAGATGTCACGCGAGACCTCCGGGTCGATCGGCCCATAGTTGACCTTGCGCCGCGGCACGACCGGCAGGCCGTAGAGCGTGACTTTCTCGTCCGCCGCGACCTGGCCCGCCCGCCCCTGCCAGCGCGGCGACGAGTAGCTGTGCTTGACCAGGTGACCGGCGAGCGGCTCGATCCACTCGGGTTCTATCGCCGCCAGGCCGCGCCCGTACAGCCGGGTCGTCTCGACCAGTTCCGCGGCCACCAGCCACTTGGGCTGTTTCGCGAACAGCCCGGACCCGGGGAACACGAAGAAGTGCCGGTTGCGCGCACCAAGGTAGTCGCGCGTGTTGCCCTGGGTACGCAAGCCGACATGGCTCAACAGCCCGGTGAGCAGGGCCTGGTGGATGGTGGCGTAGTCGGCCTCCTGTTCGTTGTCATGGTATCCCAGTTCGTGCAACTGGATGCGCAGCTGCACCTGCACGTCGTGCCACTCGCGCACACGCGACGGCGACAGGAAGTGCAACTTGCAAAGCCGCTCGAACTTGCGCCGCGTCAGGTGCCGGCGATTGTCCTCGAGAAACTGCCAGAGTCGCAGCCAGGCAAGGAAGTCGGAACGTTCGTCGGCAAACTGCGCATGCGCCTCGTCGGCCTCCTGGCGTTTTTCCACCGGTCGCTCGCGCGGATCCTGCACCGACAGCGCCGCGGCGATGATGACGAGTTCGCGCAGGCAACCGGTCTCCGCCGCGGCCAGCAGCATGCGCCCGATACGCGGATCGACCGGCAGCCGCGCCAGCGCCCGTCCCAGCCTGGTGACCTTGTGTTTGGTATCGACCGCGTGCAGTTCCTCGAGCAGTTTGTAACCGTCGCGAACCAGGCGCTGATCGGGTGGATCGACGAACGGGAAGCGGCTGATGTCGCCGAAGCCCAGCGTCGCCATCTGCAGGATGACCGCGGCCAGGTTCGTGCGCTGGATCTCCGGCTCGGTGAACGGCGCCCGGGCGTTGAAATCATCCTCATCGTAGAGGCGGATGCAGATACCGTCGGCAACGCGCCCGCAGCGTCCCTTGCGCTGCTCGGCACTGGCCTGCGCCACACGTTCGACCGGCAGGCGCTGGATCTTGCTGCGCGCGCTGTAACGGCTGATGCGGGCAAAACCGGCGTCGATCACGTAGCGGATGCCCGGTACGGTCAGCGAGGTCTCGGCGACGTTCGTCGCCAGCACGATGTGCCGGCGCCCGCTGGGGGCGAACACCCGCGCCTGCTCAGCCGGACTCAGGCGCGCGTATAAAGGAATAACCTCGCTGTGCAGCATCTTGTGCTTGCGCAGGGTCTCCGCCGTCTCGCGGATCTCGCGCTCGCCGG
>JAGRGW010000115.1 GCA_020445315.1 Gammaproteobacteria bacterium | reverse complement strand
GCGCGGGTGCACCGGCATGCCGGTGCACTGGGTGTAGACGCCGATGATCTCGTCCGGGTTCGACAGGTCGAGTTCCGGATCGACGCCCTGGCTGTACAGGTTCATGGCCAGTGTCACGATATCCATGTTGCCGGTGCGCTCGCCGTTGCCGAGCAAGGTGCCTTCGACGCGATCCGCGCCGGCCATCAGGCCCAGTTCGGTGGCGGCTACCGCGGTACCGCGGTCGTTGTGCGTGTGCAGTGATACGACCAGGGCGTCACGGCGGGCCACGTGCGTGCAGAAATACTCGACCTGGTCGGCGAACACGTTCGGCGTGTTGCTCTCGACCGTGGCCGGCAGGTTAATGATGCACGGACGTTCCGGCGTCGGCTGCCAGACCGCGGTCACCGCATCGCACACCTCGACGGCGTAATCCCACTCGGTGTTGGAAAAGCTCTCCGGCGAATACTGGAAGACCCACTCGGTCTCCGGGTGGCGCGCGGCCTCGTCGCGCAACATGCGTGCGCCGTCGACGGCGATCGCCTTGATGCCGTCGCGGTCGCGGCCGAACACGCGTTCACGCTGTACGGTCGACGTCGAGTTGTAGACGTGGACGATCGCACGCCGGGCGCCGCGCAGCGCCTCGAACGTGCGCGTCACCAGCTCCTGTCGTGCCTGCACCAGGACCTGGATCGTCACGTCGGCGGGGATGTGATCGCCCTCGATCAGCCAGCGGACGAAGTCGTAGTCCGGCTGGCTGGCAGCCGGGAAACCGACCTCGATCTCCTTGAGACCGATGCCGACCAGCAGTTCCCACAGGCGCTGCTTCTGCTCGACGTTCATCGGCTCCAGCAGTGCCTGGTTGCCATCGCGCAAGTCGACGCTTGCCCAGCGGGGGGCGTGTTCGATGGCCTGGTCCGGCCACTGCCGATGCTGCAACTTCGGCGCCGGGTTGACGCGGTACTTGGTGTGGTCGAACTGTTTCACTGATCCTTCTCCAAATCGCTGACTTGCTGCTTTTTATGCGCTGTTTGTTGCCTGGTGTTCGCTCGTCATTCCCGAGTTCTACCCGTCATTCCCGCGAAAGCGGGGATCTCCCGCCCATTTCGCTCCGTACCCGACGCCCGTTGGCCTTCTTGGGGCCTTCGCACCGTCGGCTCGACCTCGTGGGTCTTTTCCGGTGGCGTATCGGCTTGTGGCCGACAGTGAAAGGATAGTGCGGGAGTGGTGAAATAGGCTTGCGTATTGTTCTGGTTTTTGTCTAGAAAAAGACATAAAAAACTACATAAAATAAAAAATACGGCATAAACTGCCAATTCAGTCGATTTCGGGATCAAATCATGCGCCTGGACAGCTACGATCGGCGGATTCTCGACCTGCTGCAACGCGAAGGTCGCATCAGCAACCAGGACCTGGCCGAGCGTATCGGCCTGTCGCCGTCGCCGTGCCTGCGCAGGGTGCGGGCACTGGAAGAGGCGGGCCTGATCATCGGTTACCGCGCGGTACTCGATCCCGCCAAGCTCGGCCTGACGCTGCTGGCATTGATCCACATCTCGATGGACCGGCACACGCCGGAGCGATTTGCCAACTTCGAACAGCGCGTGGCGGACCTGCCCGAAGTGCTCGAATGCCTGCTGATCACGGGGCAGGATGCCGACTACCAGTTGAAGGTCATCGTCCGCGACATGGAGGCCTACCAGGCGCTGCTGTTGAACAGGATCACGCGGATCGAGGGCGTCAGTGGCGTGCACTCGAGTTTCGTCATGCGGCGCGTCGTCGATTCGACGGCCCTGCCAATCGAATAGCGCGGGGCCGTGCCGATATGGCCCGTGACATGCATCAATGCACCGTCGCCATGTCCCCCCTAGCATAGGACGACGTTCCACGATCGAAGGGATTGGCGTCTTGTTCTTACCACGCCTGTTGCCGATGTTGGCACTGCTGACGAGTGGTGCGGCCCACGTTGTGGCCGGGCCCGCAACTGCCTACTGCCAATGGCAGTCGGTCGATTTCGCGATCGCGGCGCCGTTGTGCGGATTGCAGGGAGACGCCCTGCGCGGACGCGCCATTGCGGCGGACGGCCATGCCGGCAACTGCATCGCGTGCCACCAGATGCCGATTCCCGAGGCCGATTTCCACGGCACCGTCGGGCCGCCGCTGCACGGCGTGGGCGGGCGCTACACGGCGGCGCAACTGCGGTTGCGGATCGTCGACGAGCAGGCGGTCAACCCGATGACGATCATGCCCGGGTTCTACCGTGACCCGGCCAGGGCAAACCGTATTGCCGACGACTGGTTCGGCCGGACCATGTTGACCGCGCAGCAGGTGGAAGACCTGGTTGCCTACCTGGTGACGTTGAAATGAAGACACGGAAACCTTCGACAGTCGCCAAACTTCCGTCATGCCCGCGAAAGCGGGCATCTATGTCGGCGGATGCTCTGGACCCTTGCTCTCGCGGGTATGACGAAGCCAGGGCGATGCGCGCCAAGCCTTTTTTTGCTGCACTCGTCGGTATTGCGGTGTGGTTGTTCACCGGTTTGGCGTCTGCCGAGCCGCTCAGCGGTTACACGTTTCTCGATCCGTCGACACAAGCGATGCAGGACGACGACTTCGAGAACCCCGGCATGGTCGCCGTCGACCGGGGCGAGACGCTGTTCCACGAACTGCGCGAGGCGGAGGAGTACCGTTGCTCCGACTGCCATGGCGACGGCGCTGACGGGCTGGAGCCGGCAGGCATAGCGCGCTACCCGGTATACAACGCCGGACTCGGCGGCCTGGTGACGCTGCAGAAGCAGATCAACCACTGCTGGGAGATCCACATGGACCGTTTCCCGCTGCTGCCGGGTGACGGCCAGCTCATCGCGCTCGGGACCTACGTGCGCCACAAGGCCAAGGGTGAGCCCGTCAACGTGCAGACTGACGGCGACATGGCCCCGCTGCTGGCCCACGGCGAGGCGCTGTACAACACCCGCTTCGGTCAGCTCGACCTGGCCTGCCGGCACTGCCACGTCCAGCACCAGGGCCAGCGCCTGCGCGGACAGACCCTGAGCCAGGGTCAGGCGAACGGGTTTCCCGAATACCGGCTCGGCCGCGGCCGGATCACCAGCTTTCAGCAGCGCCTGACCGAGTGTTTCGTGTCCTTCCGGGCCGAGCCGTTTGACTACGGCTCGGAGGAGTACGACCTGCTGGAACTCTACGTGACGGCGCGCGGCAACGGCTTGCCGATCGAAACGCCGGCGGTGCGGTTCTGATTCGGGCTTGGCCAAGGCCCAAAAACCCGATCTGGTGTGCCTGCTGGCCGGTTGTCGCGGCCTGAGAGCCGATTTGAGGCGTTTTTTCGTTTCATAGCGACCCCGGTACCATGCTAATATTGCGCCGTCGAAATGTCCCATAAGCAAAACAACAGGCGCCGAACACCGGGTTCAGTCGCGCGCACAGGGACGCACACGCGGAAAATCACTCCATGACAGAATTTGCCAAGGAAATCCTGCCCGTCAATCTCGAAGACGAGATGCAGCAGTCGTACCTCGACTATGCCATGAGCGTCATCGTCGGGCGGGCGCTGCCGGACGTGCGCGACGGCCTGAAGCCGGTGCATCGCCGGGTCCTGTTCGCGATGGGCGAACTCGGCAACGACTGGAACAAACCTTATAAGAAGTCGGCCCGTGTCGTCGGTGACGTCATCGGTAAGTACCACCCGCACGGTGACACGGCCGTCTACGACACCATCGTGCGCATGGCCCAGCCGTTCTCGCTGCGTTACATGCTCGTCGACGGCCAGGGCAACTTCGGCTCGGTCGACGGTGATGCGCCCGCCGCCATGCGTTACACCGAGGTGCGCATGGCCAGAATCGCGCACGAGCTGCTGGCCGACATCGACAAGGAAACGGTCGATTTCACGCCGAACTACGACGAGTCCGAGCACGAGCCGGTCGTCCTGCCGGCCAAGTTCCCGAACCTGCTGGTCAACGGATCGTCCGGGATCGCGGTCGGCATGGC
>JAGRGW010000114.1 GCA_020445315.1 Gammaproteobacteria bacterium | reverse complement strand
ACCGAGCGGTTACCGTGTTTCGCGACATGGCAACCGGCCGCGGCCGCGACGAACATGCTGGCCGTCGACACGTTGAAGGTGCCGGATGCATCGCCGCCGGTGCCGACGATGTCGACCGCGTGCTCCAGCCCACCGATATCGACCCCCGAGGCCAGTTCGCGCATGACACCGGCAGCGGCGGCGATCTCGGCGATGGTCTCGCCCTTCATGCGCAGGCCGACCAGGAAGCCGCCGATCTGCGCCGGCGTCGCCCCGCCGGTCATGATCTCGCGCATCACCGCGGTCATTTCGTCCGATGACAGGTCCCCGCGTGCGAGGACGCGGGCTATCGCTTGCTTGATGTCCATGGTTTTTCTCCGGGGCTGGTGTCCGGGGTGGTGGTTCCAGGGTCGGCCGGGAAAGCCCTCAGCGGCCTTCGAGGAAATTGTTCAGCATCTTGTGGCCATGCTCGGTCAGGATCGACTCCGGGTGAAACTGCACACCCTGCACGTCGAGGTCCCGGTGGCGCACGCCCATGATCTCGTCGATCTCGCCGTTGCGTTCGGTCCAGGCGGTGACCTGGAGGCACTCGGGCAGCGTATCGCGGGCGATGACCAGCGAATGATAGCGCGTCGCCTCGAACGGGTTCGGCAGATCGGTGAACACGCCGCTGGAGTGGTGGTGGATCGGCGAGGTCTTGCCGTGCATGACCTGGCGGGCGTGCACGATGTCCGCACCGAAGGCCTGGCCGATCGACTGGTGGCCGAGACAGACGCCCAGGATCGGGATACGTCCGGCGAAAGCCTTGATCGCCGCCACCGAAACACCGGCCTCGTTCGGCGTGCACGGCCCCGGCGAGATGACCAGGTGATCGGGCCGCAGCGACTCGATGCCGGCGACGTCGATCTCGTCGTTGCGCACGACGCGGACCTCGGCACCGAGCTCACCGAAATACTGCACGATGTTGAACGTGAACGAGTCGTAATTGTCGATCATCAGCAACATGGTCAGACCTCCCCGCCACACTGGTGCTGATCGAGGCCGGCCTCGGCCTGGGCCACGGCCCGGAACACGGCGCGTCCCTTGTTCATCGTCTCCTTCCATTCCAGCTCGGGTACCGAGTCGGCAACGACACCGGCACCGGCCTGGATGTGCAACTGGCCGTCCTTGATCACGGCGGTACGGATGGCGATGGCGGTATCCATGTTGCCGTTCCACGACAGGTAACCGACGGCGCCCGAGTACACGCCGCGCTTGACCGGCTCGAGCTCGTCGATGATCTCCATCGCCCGGATCTTGGGCGCGCCGGACACAGTTCCCGCCGGGAACGTCGCGCGCAACACGTCGATTGCGCTCATGCCGGCCGACAGGCGGCCGGTGACGTTCGAGACGATGTGCATGACGTGCGAGTATCGCTCGACCACCATCTTGTCGGTCAGGGTGACGGTTCCGATCTGGGCCACGCGGCCGGTATCGTTGCGGCCGAGATCGATCAGCATCAGGTGCTCGGCGAGTTCCTTCGGGTCTGCCAGCAACTCGGCCTCGAGCGCCTGGTCCTCTTCGTCGGTGTGGCCACGGCGGCGCGTGCCGGCGATCGGCCGCACCGTGACCTCGCCGTCCTCCAGCCTGACGAGGATCTCGGGCGAGGATCCAACGACCTGGAAATCGTCGAGGTCGAGGAAGTACATATAAGGAGAGGGGTTCAACCCGCGCAGGGCCCGGTACAGGTCCAGCGGGCGGGCCGAGAACGGGATCGACAGGCGCTGGGAGATCACGACCTGCATGCAGTCGCCGTCGAGGATGTACTGCTTGATACGCTCGACCGCCTGCTTGAAACCCGACTCGGTGAACCCGGAAACAAAGTCGGATTCATCGATCCGGCGCCCCGGTGGCGTAGGGTGACGCGGCACGCCCTGGCGCATGCGGTCGCCGAGTTCGATCGCCCGCTGACGGGCGGACTCGAGCGTATCGCCACGCTCGATGTCGGCATGCACGATCAAATACATGCGGCCGCTCAGGTTGTCGAACACGACGACCTCGTCGGAAACCATCAGCAGGATGTCGGGGCAGCCGAGCGGGTCGGGCTTGTCCGGGTTGCGCAGGCGCGGCTCGATGTAGGCCACCGTGTCATAGCCGAAATAGCCCACCAGGCCGCCACTGAAGCGGGGCAGATGGTCCAGTTCCGGCACCCGGAAACGCGCCTTGAACGCCTCGACGAAGGCCAGTGGGTCGTCGACCGTGGCCTGCTCGACGACGTTGCCGTCGACACGGATCTCGATGTCGTTGCCGGTTACCCGCAGCAGCGTACGGCACGGCAGGCCGATGATCGAATAACGCCCCCACTTCTCGCCGCCGTGAACGGATTCGAAGAGGTAACCGTACGGGCCGTCGACCAGCTTGAGGTAGACGCTGAGCGGCGTATCGAGATCAGCAAGGACTTCGCATACGACGGGTATGCGGTTGTAGCCCTGTTCGACCAGGGCATCAAACTGTTCGGGGGTCATCATTCACTCCACGCGGACAAGCAACGGAAACGGGGTGGGCGGAAAAGGCTCACCCCCGCCATCGCGCGTCGCTGGAAATCGGCTTGTCGTGTGCGGGAGGCAACATTTCAGAGATGAACGGGCGGTCTGCCGGGACTTTTTCCAACGATATCCAATTCGTTGCCGCAGGCCAAGCACCGATACCGGCTTTTGTTCCCGGCCGCCGCTACCGCCGCACTGCAATCCAGCTTAAAAAATATTTTGACATTTTAGAAAATACTAATATACTACTCTTCATCGGCAAGCAGTAACGCCAGACGCCTCACGGCAAAAGAGTTTTAACACCAGGCCCAGGCCTGAAACACAGATCAAATCTTGGAGACTATGAACATGAAAAAGATCATCGCAATCGCTGCAGTCATCGCTACCGCCCAGGCTTCGGCTTTCTGGGGTAACGGCTACAACAACGGTTACAACAACGGCTACGGTGCTGGCAACGGCTACACCAACGGCGTGTTCGACGGCACCGGCGACGCTGCTGGCGAAGGCACCTTCAGCATGAGCTTCTCGGGTCGCGGCAACACCAACATGCGCGGCTACGGCAACGGCTACGGCGCTGGCG
>JAGRGW010000113.1:5541-13766 GCA_020445315.1 Gammaproteobacteria bacterium | reverse complement strand
GGCGAGGCCCCGATCGCGTTCGACCACGACTGTCGCGAGGGCATCTGCGGTTCCTGCGCCATGGTCATCAACGGTGATCCGCACGGCCCCTCGCCGGGCACGACGGCCTGCCAGACCTACATGCGCGATTTCACCGACGGGGCAGCCATCACGGTCGAGCCATGGCGGGCCCGCGCCTTCCCGGTCCTGCGCGACCTGGTCGTCGACCGCGCCGCGCTCGAGCAGATCATCCAGGCCGGCGGTTACGTTTCCATCAACACCGGGGCCGCGCCGGATGCGCATACCGTGACCGTCGCCAAGCAGGCGGCCGACGCCGCGTTCGAGGCCGCCTCCTGCATCGGCTGCGGCGCCTGCGTGGCAGCGTGCCCGAACGGCTCGGCGATGCTGTTCACTGCGGCCAAGGTTGCGCAGCTGGCGCTGCTGCCGCAGGGCGGGCCGGAACGCGTCCGTCGGGCAATCAGCATGGTCGAAGCCATGGATGCTGCCGGTTTCGGCAACTGCAGCAACCACTATGCCTGCGCCGACGCCTGTCCAAAGCAGATCCCGGTCCGCTACATCGCCCGGCTCAACCGCGAGTTCCTCGGCGCCGCGCTGCGCAGCCGCGATTTCGTCGAACTCGAGCGGCCGCTGGCACACGAGGAATAGCGCGGCACAGCGCGCCTGGAATCGCCGCAGCAAGACACGGTTTTCCCGCCGGCTAATGCCATCGGATTTGATCCGCCTCAACAAAACATCGGCACGAAAGGGTTAAAAAGAATATTAGCGATATCCAATATATGTCGCTGACAGGAGAGACGATGATGAGACGTACACTACTATCACTTTTCGCTGCCATGCTGCTGGCCTCGGCGGGCAGCGCCTCGGCCTTCTTTGGCAACTGGGGCGGCTACGGCTGGAACCCCTACGATCCGTGGGATCCGCGCTACTGGATGGAAGAGTTCTTCGGTGGCGGTTACTACGGTGGCGGCCCCTGGGGCGGCTACGGTGGTCCATGGGGCGGCTACGGCGGCCCGTGGGGCGGCGGCTACCCCTATTATGGTGGCTACGGTGGCCCGTGGGGTTATGGCGGCGGCCCCTGGGGAGGCTACGGCGTACCCTATTACGGTGGCTGGGGATACGCCCCCCAGGTCGCAGCACCTGCAGCCACGGTCAAGTCGGACAGCTGAGCCCGGCCTGCCCATCGACGACCGGTCGCGGGCATAATGAGACGCCCCGATCCCTACCGGGACCGGGGCGTTCTGTTGCCTGCAACGCACTCGAACACGGGACCTTCCCATGGATGACATCGTCGTCTGGATCATCATTATCGGCTTCTATGCGCCGCTGCATTACCTGCTGCCGGTAATGATCCTGTTCATCACCGGTAACGAACCGGAACCGCTGCGGCGGCAGATGATCCGGCGGGCGCTGCTCGATTCGACCGTGTCCATGGTGCTCGCGTTCGTGATCGTGATCGTACTGGTCAACCTGGGATGGATGTCCCCGGCGATGCTGATCCTGCTGCTGTCGATGGGATTTCCGTTCTTCCGCATCTGGCGTCACCGCCGCGAGATNCTCGTCGACACGGAACAGGCCGACAGCTGACCGGTGCCATATCCGGCGTGCCGGCCTCAGCGACCGCCGCTGCGAACACCGCCGGCAGTGCTTACGTTAGCGTCGTCATGCGATGCCGATGCCCGACGCGCGGCCATGTGCCGGTACAACCACTGGAAGAACCAGGCGCGCGGGGGCTGCTCGCCCGTGGTGAGGTAGTGCAGCGTGTAGGGATTGCGTATCGTGGCGCCGAGCAGCTGCCGCGCCCGGCGCGTGCCGCAGAACAGGATCGTGTCGCCCACCTGCAGCTTCACGTCTTCCCGCGGCAGCATGATCCGCTCACCGTCGCGCGTCACGACCAGCGCCAGCACATCGAGCAGGCGTTTCCGGTTCGACGGGTCGCGCAACAGGTCGCCGGTACGCACGCCGGCGCTCTCGTAGCGGCAACCGGGCAACACACACGGCAACTGCTCCAACGTCTCGGTCCACAACAATGGCGGCCCCTTGCCGATCCGTTTGCGCGAGTCCTCGGCCAGCTGCCGCACCCGGTCGAGGCCATCGGTATGCAGGTGGCGCAGCAACTCGCCCAGGGACGGCAGCAGGTGGAACAGCAGGATGTGCCGCGCCAGTACGAGGCTGGGCTGCATGATCAGGTTGGCGTTCGCGGCGCTGAAGGCCAACTCGTTCTCGTGGTGGTTCTGGCGCACGACGAGAAAGGCGGCCGGGTTGATGGCCCGCGCACTGAGCAGGATGCGCAGGTTCTCCTCGTCGTTGCTGGTGCCGGCGACGAGACCGACGGCGTCGGCGAAACCGGCGTCGGTCAGCGTCCCGGTATCGACGTGGCCGCGAATCCGCCTGTCGGTGACCTCGTCGACACGCATCTCGATGTCGATAATCGAGAATTCGCCGGAATGCGCGCGCAGGATCTCGTGCAGTGCCTGGCCCATGCGGCCGTAACCACACAGCACCCAGTTGCCACGCGGCGGGCGCAGCGGGTCGCGCAGGTCGACGCGCTCGTCGCCGACCAGCCAGTCCTCCCACGCACGCAGGACCGGCGTGTAGATCGCGGCATCGAGCTGCTGGGCGAAGATCTCGAACGGGCTGATCAGCGTCACCTCGCCAACGGTCGCCAGCAACTCGCGGTGACTGGCATCGGTGTCGCGGCAGATGATGCGCAGGTTCGGGTTCAGGAACCGGGTCATCACGGCGATCTTCAGGTTGACCTCGTCACTGCCGGTCAGGACGACAATCGCGCGGCACTGCGGATGCTGCACGCCGGCATCGAGCAGGTGGCGCGGGATGCTGGCGTCGGCGCACAGGCCGGGCATCATGACCCGGTAGTCGCGCAGCCGCAGCGCCTTGATGCGCTCGGTGTCGGCATCGATGATCGACGCCCGGATCATGTGGTCACTGAGGCCCCGCGCCAGCAGGCTGCCCATGTCGCCGAAACCGCAAAGCACGAAGAAGGGCTCGTCGATGGCCTGCACGCTACGCGCAAAACGCCGCTCGGCAATGGCCTTGAGCAGCTCCGGGTGCAAGGCCAGGCGGATGATCGAGCTGATCGCGTAGAGCCAGGCCACCACCCCCGTGTACAGGCAGATCGTCGCCCAAAGGCGCTGCTGATCGCTGAACGCGTAAGGAATCTCGCCAAAACCGGTCGTCGTCGCCGTGTAGGTGAAAAAATAGAACGCGTGGAACAGGTTCATACGGGTCGGCTGGCCGTCGACCTCGGCACCGGGCATCAGCGCCATGCCGGTGATACCGATGGCGTAGACCGACAGCAGGACCAGGATCGGCCCGCGCATCAGCTGCAGCACGATGGCTGTGACGCGGTCCAGGTCCGAGGTGGCTGAACTCATAGCATGTCGGCCGTGGTTAGCGAGTCACTAGGAGCCTGTCGGGTTTGACCGTTTGCAGCGAAAATTCGTGGGAGCGAATCAAATGGGCTTATCGAATGAGGAGAATAGCCGGGCATATTTGACGAATTCGATAAGCTCAGTTGATCGCTATCCGCGGATTTGCAGCCAAACAGCGTTAAATCCGACAGGCTCCTAGCGCCGCGCCATCAGGGTGTCGGCGACCAGCACGAGCACGGAGACACAATTGGCCGCGAGCGCGCCGTAGGCCAGGGCAACGATGGTGACCATGAACTCGGGCGCCGCGTGGTCCATGCCACCCTCGGAGATCGCCCAGATCGACACCGCGACCATCAGCAGCATGTTGGCCACGAGACTGGCGGCCAACACCAGGGCGCCGAGCTCGGAGCGATCGCCAAGCTTCAGGCCACTGGTGATCAGGCCGACGATGAGGGCCGCGAACAACAGCCACGGACTGTGATGCGACGGGTTGTCGATAGCGCCGGCAACGAAACCAAGGTTCAGCGCCAGGGCCAGGATGATGAAAAAACCGAAGACCACGCGCTCGAGATTCATCGGCGCGTATTCCGGTTGGCGGGATACGACGGCAGCGTGCTTGCAGGGAGCTTCATGGGAACAGGATATAGCCGCTGTGGCACGACGGTTCAACACCAATCAGCATGGAACACGCTTGAATGCTTCTATCGTCGACATAGAAAAACCGGGTACCGGACCCCGGATCGACCGCCTGATCGCCTAACATGACCGTCGACACAGACCACGTTGCAGACTGGAGCCCTTCGATGGACACGCAGCATCCCGTAGCCGACGCCGAGTTGCTGATCGCCCCCGGCTGCCCGCACTGCCCGGCCGTTCTGTCCGCGCTCGCCGACATGGTGAAGCAGGGACTGATCGGCCGGCTGCAGGTGGTCAACATCGCCCAACGGCCCGACGCAGCGAGCGAGCGCGGCGTACGCGGTGTGCCGTGGATACGCATCGGGCCGTTCGAGTTGACCGGGGCACACGGCGGTGCCGAACTGCGCGACTGGGCCGCCCGCGCAACCGATCCGCAGGCCCACCGGGAGTTCCTGGTCCGGCAACTCGAGAGCGGCGAACTGGATGGCGTGATCGCCGCCTGTCGCCGTGCGCCCGAACTGCTGCCCGCGCTGGTAGGCATGGCAGCGGACCTCGACACCCCGTTCGCGGTTCGCATCGGCATCGGCGCCGTGATCGAGGACCTGGCCGGCGACGCACGGCTACTCGGCGTTGCCGACGCACTGCTGGCGCTGTCGCGCAACGAAATGGCACCGGTTCGCGCCGACGCCGCACACTACCTGGGCCAGCTTGGCAGCGAAGCGGCCGGCGCACGCCTGCGCGAGATGGCGCACGATCCCGATGC
The DNA here is from genome assembly GCA_020445315.1 of Gammaproteobacteria bacterium. GTDB lineage: Bacteria > Pseudomonadota > Gammaproteobacteria > Chromatiales > Chromatiaceae > Thiosocius. The sequence goes on along the minus strand of JAGRGW010000113.1, from coordinate 8,978 downwards.
CGAGGTGCGCGAGATCGCCGCCGAATCGCTGGCCGACCTGTAGTGCCTGTCGCGGACCCGGGTGGTCGGTTAGACTGCAGCCAACTCGATCGCACAGGTTACTGCCAACCGTGGCCATCCCGCAGCGCGACCAACAGATCATCCAGGCCCACGCGAGTTTCGTCTGCCAAGTCGTTGCCCTGATCCAGAACCGGGACGGCAGGGCCGAACTGGCATCGGTGCTGGCCCAGGCCAGCGACAGCGGCTGGGCCGCGCTGGCGGCGCAGGTCAGGCGTTTTGCCAACGGTGAACGCGAGATCCGTGAACCCGCACTCGACGACGAGGACCGGGTGCTGGCGAACGCGATCCTGCGCGGCCTGCAGGACCCTTCGACCCTGCCCGACCCGCAACGGCAGGCCGACCCGGCGCTGGCGGCGCCCGGGCTCGCGCACATGATCCACGCGGCCGGCCACGGCGACGTGCAGGCGCTGACGCTGGTCAGCCAGATGGCCGAACAGATGAGCCGGGTCGGTGGCGACATGAGCCGGGTCGCCTCGGTGATCCGCCCCCTGATCAACGGTGAACGCGACCCGGACAGGCTGTGCGAACGCATGGATACGCGCGGCCAGCAGTTGGTCCTGCAGATCCTCAGCGAACTCGGCAAGCTCGACCTGCACTGACACGCGCATGAACCCACTACGGCATTTCGTCCTGCTCGGCGCGGTCAACGGCCTGCTGGCCGTCGCATTCGGCGCGTTTGCCGCCCACGCGCTCAAGAACCTGCTCAGCGAAGGCCTGCTCGAGGTATTCCGCACCGGTGTCGACTACCAGGCCATGCATGCGCTGGCGCTGCTGGCCGTCGGTATCCTGGGACAGCAGTCGAGGCCGTCGAAGGCGCTGAAGCTTGCCGGCTGGTCGTTTGCGACCGGCATCCTGCTGTTCAGCGGCAGCCTGTACCTGCTGGCCCTGACCGACGCCCGCTGGCTGGGGATGGTCACGCCGTTCGGTGGCGTCGCGTTCCTGCTCGGCTGGGCTGCCCTCGCCAGGCACGCGATCCGCGACGACGCGTGAACGGGGCCGTCACCATCGACACCGACGCGTTGGTCAACCGGGTCGACAAGAACCGGCGCCACCTGGCGCGTTGGGCGCAGCGCGAAGGCCTGGAGGCCTACCGCCTCTACGACCGCGACATGCCCGAGTTCCCGCTCGCGATCGATCGCTACGCCGACTGGCTGCACGTGCAGGTGTTCGAGCGCCGCCGGCCACTGACCGACCCTGACCTGGCCGCGATCCGCGGCGCACTGGCGACCGGCCTCGATGTGCCGGAGCCGCAGGTCGTGATCAAGCTGCGCCTGCGCCAGCGCGGCAAGAGCCAGTACGAGCGCCTGGACGACGATGCACCTTCGTTCACGGTCGCCGAGCGCGGCCTGCGGTTCGAGGTCAACCTTCGGCGCTACCTGGATACCGGCCTGTTCCTCGACCACCGCGACACCCGGCAGTGGGTGCGCGAGCACGCGGCCGGCCGCAATTTCCTCAACCTGTTTGCGTACACGGGCAGTTTCAGCGTCTACGCCGCCGCTGGCGGGGCGCGCAGGACGGTGACGGTCGACATGTCGCACACCTACCAGGCGTGGACACGGCGCAACCTGGTCCACAATGCCTTCGACGATCCCGCTCGGCACAGCCTGGTCCAGGCCGATGTCCTCGCATTCCTCGACCGTATGCGCCAGACCGGGGCCCGTTTCGACCTGGTCGTGCTGGACCCGCCCAGCTTCTCGAACTCCAAACGCATGCGCGACACCTTCGATGTCCAGCGCGACCACGTCGAGTTGCTGCGCCGCACGACTGCGCTGCTGGCACGCGACGGGGAACTGCTGTTCTCGAACAACCGCAAGGGTTTCCGGCTCGATCCGGCGGTATCCGAGCTGGCCGACGTCGAAGAGATCACGGCGCAGACGGTGCCGCAAGACTTCCGCCGCCACGCACCACACCGCTGCTGGCGGCTGCGCGGCGACTGATCCGGGACGGTCAGCGCATGACGACCCGGTTGCGACCGAGTTCCTTGGCCTCGTAGACGGCAGCGTCGGCGGTCGCCAGCATGGCATCGAGGTCGACACCCGGCGTCTCGGTCGCACCGATACTGGCGGTGATCCGCACCGGTTGCCCGTCCAGCCTGAGGTCGATGCCGGCGATGCCGGTACGGATGCTGTCGAGGCACACCAGCGGATCCTCGCCGTCGCCGACCCGGCCGATGAACGCGAACTCCTCGCCACCAAAGCGTGCGACCAGGCCCGCGTTCCCTGTCCTGGCCGACAGGCAGTCGGCGACCGCGACCAGGGCCGTGTCGCCACCATGGTGCCCGTGCGTGTCGTTGATACGCTTGAAGTGGTCGATGTCGATCATGGCGGTGACGACCCGGGCCTCGCCGGCCAAGGCGAGCGCGTGCAGTCGCTTGGCGTGCCCGAAGAAGTAACGGCGGTTGTAAAGCCCGGTCAGGAAATCGCAGTTGGCCAGTCGCCGCGCCTCGACGATCGCACGCAGCATGTCGACGTTCTGGTCGACCCGGCAGTAGAACTCCTCGATGCCGAACGGCTTGCGCAGGAAATCATTGGCACCGCTCTTGAGGAACCGCGCCAGCACGCTGGATTCGGACGAGTTCGAAATCGCGATGATCGCAAGGTCGTCGACACTGCGCACCTTGCGCATCTGCTGGACCATCGTGACGCCGTCCATGCGCGGCATCATATAATCGGTGACGACGACGCGGATCTCCGGGTCGGCGTTCAGTACCTCGAGCGCCTCGACCCCGTCACAGGCGCTGACTGTCAGGTAGCCGTGCTGCCGCAACAGGCTCGATGCATAGTCCCTGAAGGTACGCGTGTCGTCGACGACAAGCACCTTGGTCTGGCGGTTGCGGTACATCCGCGCAACGGCGCGAGCGACGTACTCGATGCCGGCCATGTTGTCCTTGACGACATAGTCGGCGACACCGCGCTCGAACATCGCCACCCGGCGCTTGTCGTCGAGAAACCCGGTCAGCACGATGACCGGCAGGCCGGCTTCGTGCAGCACATCGACGATCTCGCCCTCGGGCGCGTCGGGCAGGTTGAGGCAGGACACGGCGACCAAGTAGCGGGAGCAGTCCTGCTCGATCTCGCGGCGCGCCTCCTTCATCGTCGTCGCCAGGATACATTCGATACCATCCACCACGCCCAGGCTCGCGGTGACCGCACTCGCCAGCGCCCGGCTGGTCTCGATCAGCAGCACGCTGCGCGCCTCGTAGACACCGCGCCGGGGTGGAGACAGGTCGGGGGGGATGATCGCGGACAAGGGCGTTTCCGGGTTCAGTAACAAAAAGCGGCTTTGTGGGCATATCGCTTAGCGGCCCCGGCGACCGGGTCTTGAACGTCGGATTCACCTCGCAGCCTGGACGGACTAACATCCCTGCCCATGTCTAC
>JAGRGW010000113.1:0-5458 GCA_020445315.1 Gammaproteobacteria bacterium | reverse complement strand
GCCACGCGCTGCGAGGCCGGGCTGGCCCTGGCCACCTCGCAGGCCATCGACCTGGTCCTGCTGGACCAGCAGTTGCCCGACGGCGAAGGCATCGACCTGCTGCCGAAACTGCTCGAGGTACGGCCCGATGCCGCCGTCGTCATGATGACCGGGCAGCACGACCTCGAGCTGGCGATTCTTGCAATCAGGCGCGGGGCCCGGGATTTCGTCCACAAGCCACTCAAACCGGGCTCCCTGCAGGCCACGGTCGACAAGGCCCTGGCGCAGCGCGCGGACTCGCCGGACGACCAACCGGAGCAGCCGACCGCACCGGTACGCGACCTGATCGGGCGCAGCGAGGCCATGCTCGAGGTCAGCAAGCAGATCGCCCTGTCGGCGACCAGTTCCGCGACCGTCCTGATTCACGGCGAGTCCGGCACCGGCAAGGAGGTGGTCGCGCGCCTGATCCACCAGCACAGCAACCGCAAGGGCCCCTTCGTCGCCGTCAATTGCGCGGCGATCGTCGACACACTGCTGGAAAGTGAACTATTCGGGCACGAGAAGGGCGCTTTCACCGGGGCCGACAAGACCAAGCCGGGCAAGTTCGAGTTGGCCGGGGACGGAACGCTGTTCCTCGACGAGATCGCCGAACTGGCCCCGCCGTTGCAGGCCAAGCTGTTGCGGGCGCTGCAGGAGCGAACGGTCGAACGGGTCGGCGGCACGGCCAGTATCCCAGTCAACGCGCGCATCGTCGCGGCGACCCACCAGGACCTGTTCGCACGTGCACAAGCGGGCGGGTTCCGCGAGGATCTGGCCTACCGGCTCAACGTCATCGGGATCGAGCTGCCGCCACTGCGCGCGCGGCCCGACGATATCCCACTGCTCGCCGTCGCCTTGCTGGACAAGGCCGCCCGCCATAACGGTCAGCCGCCCGCCCGGTTGACCGCCCCGGCCCTCGACGCGCTGCAGCGTCACGCCTGGCCGGGCAACGTGCGCGAACTGGAGAACATCCTGACCCAGGCCCTGGTCCTGGCACGTGACGGCCGGATTACGGTCGACCACCTGCGCTTCCGCCAACCCGCCGGCGGACAGTCGCCGGCCGGCCCGCAAGTCGGCGTCGATGAGGCCCTGGTGCTGCGCACGCTCGACGAGGTCGAGGCCGAACACATCCAGCGCGTACTCGATCACACCGGCGGCCACAAGGGCCGCACCTGCGAGGTACTCGGCATCTCGCGCCCGGCACTGGACCGCAAGATCCAGAAATACGGGCTGTCGCTGCCCGGACGGTAACCCACCGCGCGCCTGCGGCCGTCACGGCGCCTCGACACTTCGTTACAAGCCCATCGGTCTTAACGAATCGTTACAACGTTTCGTTAAGACCGATGCGTCGAACTTTTTATTTTTCCATTTAAAAACAGATAATTACGAGTTGGCACGTCGTCTGCACTGTTCCAGTCATCCAACAATGAACACTTGCAGAAGGACACTGACATGACCGCAATCGCACTCGCACGCACCGCTTCTCTGACGTCGGCACGAGCTAATGCAAACGAAGACCGTGAGCAGCAGTTCAACGGCTTGATTGCAACCTACATGGACGATCTCTACCGCTATGCGTTCTGGCTCAGCAGCGACCACGCCGTCGCCGACGACCTCGTTCAGGAGACCCTCGTCCGGGCCTGGAAGTCGATGGAAAAGCTGCAAGACGTGAAGGCCGTCAAGGGCTGGCTGCTGACCATCCTGCGTCGCGAGAACGCCCGCCGTTTCGAGCGCAAGCGGCCGCAGGAAAGCGAGATGCCGACCGAGGAACTGCCGGCCTCGCGCTCGGACTACGACACCTCGACCGAGGCCTTCGTGCTCCGCCGCGCACTGGAAAAGCTGCCGCAGGAATACCGCGAGCCCCTGCTGATGCAGATCATCCACGGCTACTCGCAGAAGGAGATCGCGGGGCACCTGGGGATATCGGTGGCCGGCGCCGGCACCCGCCTGTTCCGTGCGCGCGAGAAAATGCGGGAACTGCTGTGAGCCAAACGGCGCACGAACCCTTCGATGCGGTGCGCCGACTGCTGATCGTCGACGACGACACGGCATTGGCCCGGATGCTGGCCTGGTCATTCGAGGACCTGGGCTACGAGGTCCTTACCGCGGTCGATTGTGGCTCGGCCAGGCGCCTGGCCAGGGCGGCGCGGCCAGCCCACGCGCTGATTGACTGCCATCTGCCCGACGGCGACGGCCACAGCCTGGCCAGCGAGCTGGCCGCGGCACGGCCGGCACTGCAGATCGTGCTGATGAGCGCCGATCACGACGCGGGCCGCCACGACGCCGGCAGCGCGAGTGGGGCACAACGCTTTTTCGCCAAGCCCGTCTACCCGGCCCAGCTGCACCGCCTGTTCACGACAGGCGCCACACCGATGGTGCCGCTGCTGTGAGGAAACCCCGGGCCGGTTGCCGGAGTCGACCGGGCTGACGGGAATGTCGGGTCAGGCCTGGTCGAGGGTCTTCTGCGCGCGGTTGCGGAAAACCCCCATCTCCTTGGCGGCCTGGATGTCGCCGCGACGTTCCGCCACCTCGATGCCCTGGTCGAAGACGTCGACCGCCTCTGCGTGATTGCCACTGGTGACCAGGGCCTTGCCAAGTTCTTTCCATGCGGCCGAGTAATCGGCATCGAAACGCAATGCCTCGCGCAGGTGCGCGATCGCCGCATTGGCGTCGCCGATTTTCAGCAATTCGTTGCCGAGCGAATAGCGCAACAGAGCACTGTCTACACCACGCTCGAGCATCCCGTGCAGGTTCTCGATTATTGTCATTGTCGTCACTCTCTTGTCTGACCGCGGCGGCCCGCATTGCGTCGCCCACCCAGGTACGGCTTTCGAGATTACGCACGCCCGCCGACCATTAGCAAGCGCTAAACCGGACAAAAACTCTAGGGTTTAACTATAGACCGAGACCCGGCCACGGACGCGTGTCCTGGACAAAAATGTCTAGGTTTTCAGGTAGGTATAGCCCTGCAGGCCGAGACTGAGCTCGCGGTAGTAGGTCTGCACGACATCCTCGCTGATACCCTGTCGGCGCAGGCGGTCGCGGTACGTCGTCAGCATGGCATCGGGCTCGAAGTGGACATAACGCAGCAGTTCGTCCACCGCGTCGCCATGTTCCGGCCTGCCAACGTGGTAGCTGCCGTCGGCAGCAACGCTGACCGACACGGCGTCGGTGTCACCGAACAGGTTGTGCATGTCGCCAAGGATCTCCTGGTACGCGCCAACCAGGAAGATACCGAGCAGGTAGGTCTCACCCTCGCGGGTGTCGTGCAGCTTCAGCGTCCGCTCGACACCGTCCTGGTCGACGTAGGCGTCGATACAGCCATCGGAGTCGCAGGTCAGGTCGTGCATCAGCACCGCCTGCGCGGGGGCCTCGTGCAGACGCTGCAGCGGCATGACCGGGAATATCTGTTCGATGGCCCAGACGTCCGGCAACGACTGGAACAGCGAGAAGTTGCAGAACACCCGGTCTGCGAGCAACTCCTCGAGCGGCTCCAGCACCTCGCGGTGCAGCCGCGATTCGAGTCGCAACCGGCTGCGGATGTCGCGCGCGATCGAATACAGCAGGTTTTCCGCCGCAGCGCGCTGGCGCAGGGTCATGGCTCCCGAGGCAAACCGCTCGTTGGCCTCGGCCAGCAGGTAGCGGGCATTCTCGAACAGGGGTACGGGCTGACCGTCGGCGACCTCCGCCTGCAGGCGCAGCAGGCGCTGGATGACGTCGTCGCCGTCGTCGAGCAGACCCTCGAGTTCGGCGATCGGCGGTTCGCGTTCGATCAGGTCGGTGATCAGTACGGCGTGGTGCGCCGTCAGCGCCCGCCCGGACTCGGAAAACACCTGTGGCTGCGCGATACCGTGACTGGCGCACGCGCGGGCGATCGGACGCAGCACCTCGCGCGCGTAGTCGACGAGACCGTAGTTTGCCGAGTAGTCATTGCGCGACCGGCTGCCCTCGTAATCGATGCCGAGGCCGCCACCGACGTCGATGACCCGGATATCGGCGCCGAGCGCATGCAGTTCGACCAGGAAGCGGGTGGCCTCGTCGACACCGCGGTGGATATCGCGCAGGTCCGGAATCTGCGAGCCGATATGCGAATGCAGCAGTGCCAGCCAGTGCAGGCAGCCCTGTTCGCGCAGCCGCTCGACCAGGCGCAGCACCTGTGCCGCCGACAGGCCGAACTTGGATTTGGCGCCACCGGAGTTCTGCCACTTGCCGGCCGCCACCGCCGCCAGCCGCACGCGCACGCCCAGCAGCGGCTCGATACCGAGCGCGGCCGACTCGCTGAAAACGAGGTCCAGTTCGCTGAGTTTCTCGATAACGATGTAGACGCGGTAGCCCAGCCGGCTGCCAATCAGCGCCAGGCGGATGTACGCGCGGTCCTTGTAGCCATTGCAGACGATCGCGCCGCCCGCCGGCGCGGTCGCCAGCACCGCCATCAACTCCGGCTTGCTGCCGGCCTCGAGACCGACGCAATCACCGCCGCCGGCGACGATCTGCTCGATGACGCTGCGCTGCTGGTTGACCTTGATCGGGTAGATCGCGCGGTAGCCGCCGCTGTATGACAACTCGTCGGCCGCGTCGCGAAAGGCATGGCACAGCGACCGCACGCGATGGCGCAGGATCTCGTCGAAGCGGACCAGCACCGGCAGGCGCAGACCGTAGTTGAGCAGGTCGAGGGCCAAGTCGTGCAGATCGACTTCGCTGGTCTCGCCAGGCGCCGGGCAGACGCTGACGTGGCCGCGCTCGTTGATGCCGAAGTAACCACCGCCCCAACGATCGACGGCGTAGTTCTGTGGAACTTTCGATTGGCTGACCGGCATGCCACTCCCCTTGCAATGCGGGCATTATCGTCGTTTTGGCCGCGCTTGGCACCGGCCTCTACCGTTTGCCGACCCGGCGCGGGCCGGTTATCGTGCGCCTCCAATCGATACAGCAGGCGGAGCGCGTGGTATGACTCTCGATAAAGCATGGATCACCGAGATCTGCGAAGACGGCGGATCGGCGTTTTCGCTGAAAGGCAGTTCACGGGTATTCGACCGGCAGTCGCCCTACCAGCACGTCGAGGTCTTCGACACCGAGACCTACGGCAAACTGATGCTGATCGACGGCTGCACCATGGTCAGCACGCGTGACAACTTCCTGTACCACGAGATGATGAGCCACCCGGTGCTGTTCGCGCACCCGGCGCCGAAGCGCGTGGCGATCATCGGCGGCGGTGACTGCGGCACGCTGCGCGAAGTGCTGAAGCACCCCGAGGTCGAACATGTCACCCAGATCGACATCGACGAGGTCGTCACCGAGGCCTCGGTGCAGCATTTCCCCGAACTTTGTGTCTCGAACGACGATGCCCGTGCCGAGTTGCTGTTCATCGACGGCATCCAGTGGATGAAGGATGCCGCCGCCGGTTCACTCGACGTCATCATCGTCGACTCGACCGACCCGA
>JAGRGW010000112.1 GCA_020445315.1 Gammaproteobacteria bacterium | reverse complement strand
GCGCAAGGTGATCTACGAGCAGCGCCGCGACCTGATGAAGACGAGCGACGTCTCCGAGACCATCAGCCACATGCGCCACGAGGTGATCGAGGACATGGTCGCCCGCTGCATTCCCGAGGGCGTCTATCCCGAGCAGTGGGAAACCCATTCGCTGGCCGAGGAGGTCAACCGCATCCTGGGGCTGAACCTGCCGGTCGCCGAGTGGGCCGCCGAGGAGGGCATCGCCGACGAGGAGGTGCGCGAGCGCATCATCCGCGCCGCCGACGAGAAGGCCGCCGAGAAGGAGGCGCTCTACACGCCGCCGGTGATGCGCGTCGCCGAAAAGAGCCTGCTGCTGCAGATCCTCGACAACAAGTGGCGCGACCACCTGCATTCGCTCGACCACCTGCGCCAGGCCGTGGGCCTGCGCGCCTATGCCCAGAAGGACCCCTTGCGCGAATACCAGCGCGAGGCCTTCAACCTGTTCGACCACCTGCTCGCCGGGCTGCGCGAAAGCGTGACGCAGATGCTGATGCACGTGGAGATCCGGGTCGATGCCGCCGACGTGCTGGCCCGTCGCCAGCAGCAGGAGCAGGCAAGGATGCAGGAAAGCCGCACCGATCCCGCGCTTGCCGCGCAGCAGCCCGCGGCCGCGGCGCCGGCCCAGGGCAGCGGCGGCGAGTGGGAGAGCGGCCCCGTGGTGCGCCGCACCGATCCGGGCCAGCGCAAGTCGGCTGATCCCTCGACCTGGGGCCGGGTCGGGCGCAACGAGCCCTGCCCCTGCGGTTCGGGCAAGAAGTACAAGCACTGCCACGGCAAGCTCAATTGACGGCGGGTTGTTTGCGCGCATGACGGCGATCAAGGGAATCCGCCTGGCATCGGCCGCGGCCGGCATCCGTTACGCGGGTCGTAACGACCTCGTGCTGGTCGAGCTCGCCGAGGGTTCGACCTGTGCCGCCGTATTCACCCGCAATGCCTTCTGCGCGGCACCGGTGACGGTCGCGCGCGAGCACCTGGCCGCGGGGGCGGTACGTTACCTGTTGATCAATTCCGGCAACGCCAACGCGGGTACCGGCGAGGCGGGTCTGCGCGCCGCGCGTGAAACCTGTCGCCTGTTGGCCGGCATGGCCGGGTGCGCGCTGAACCAGGTGCTGCCGTTCTCGACCGGTGTCATCGGCCAGGACCTTCCGGTCGACCCGTTCGCGCAGTCGGTGCCGACCCTGATGCAGGGCCTTGCCGAGGACGGCTGGGATGCGGCGTCGCGCGCGATCATGACGACCGACACGGTGCCGAAGCGGGTGTCGCGCCGTGTCGATATCACGGGTGGCACGGTACAGGTCACCGGTATCGCCAAGGGCTCAGGCATGATCCGTCCCGACATGGCCACGATGCTGGCCTATGTCGCGACCGATGCCGGTGTTCCCGCTGACGTGCTGCAGACGATGTTGAACGGGGCCGTCGAAGCTTCGTTCAACCGGATCACCGTCGACGGCGACACTTCGACCAACGATGCCTGCGTGCTGATGGCAAGCGGCGCTTCCGGTTGCGCGGTCGATGCGCTGGACAGCGCCGACGGGCAGGCACTCGCGGCCGCGGTCGGCGATGTCTGCCGCGAACTGGCCGAGATGATCATTCGCGACGGTGAAGGTGCGACCAAGCTGGTCAGGATTCGCGTCGAAGGGGCCGCCCGGCCCGACGAAGCGCTCGCTGTCGCCTACACGGTGGCGCATTCGCCGCTGGTCAAGACCGCCCTGTTCGCGTCGGATCCGAACTGGGGCCGTATCCTTGCGGCGGTCGGGCGTGCCGGTGTCGCGGGTCTCGACGTCGACCGCGTTCGCATCTGGCTCGGCGACGTCTGTATCGTCAGCGACGGTGGCCGGGCGCCGGGTTACACCGAAGAAGCGGGCCAGGCGGTCATGGATTCGAGCGAGATCCCGGTGCGTATCGATCTCGGGCGCGGCGACAGCGCAGAAACGGTGCTGACCTGCGACCTGTCGTACGACTACGTCAAGATCAACGCCGAGTACCGGTCCTGACCCCGGACATCACGGCACGCAACGGGCACGCGATGACAGAAGCCGACACGCGGACGAAGTTGAGCCCACCCGGTGAGCCGATTCACGTCGCCGCGGCCGCGCTGGTCGACAGCGACGGGCGGGTACTGCTGGCCAGGCGTCACGACGACAGCCACCAGGGCGGGTTGTGGGAATTTCCCGGTGGCAAGCTCGAGGCCGGTGAGAGCCTGGCGGAGGGATTGCGTCGCGAGCTGCACGAGGAACTCGGCATCGAGGTCGTGTCCCATCGTCCGCTGATCCGCATCACGCATCATTACGACGACCGCAGCGTGCTGCTCGACGTGCACCGCGTCGAGCGCTGGCAGGGTGACCCGCACGGTCGGGAAGGACAGCCGCTGGCCTGGGTGGCGCCGGCCTCGCTCGGCGAATACCCGATGCCGGCGGCGGACGAGCCGATCGTCAAGGCGCTGCGGTTACCGGGTATCTACGTCATCACGCCGCCTGACATCGTCGACGAGCAGCGCTTCCTGGCGCAGCTCGACGGTGCACTGGCCGGGGGCATGCAGTTGCTGCAGTTGCGCCTGTTCGACCTGCCGGCGGAGCGCTTCGAGGCGCTCGGGCGCGAGGTCTGCCGGCGCTGCGGCGACGCAGGTGCCCGGGTGTTGCTGAACGGGTCGGCCGAATTCTCGGACCGGATCGGTGCCGACGGGGTCCACCTGAGCAGTCGCGCCCTGCGCTCGACGACGGCAAGGCCCCTGCCGACCGACCGGCTGGTCGCTGCGTCCTGCCATACGCAGGCTGAACTGACACGGGCGGCGGAAATCGGTGCGGATTTCGCTTTGTTGTCGCCGGTGCTGCCGACCCGCAGCCACCCCGACGCCGAGCCGCTCGGCTGGACGCGTTTCGCCGAATGGGTCGAGCCGGCGACGCTGCCGGTGTTTGCCCTGGGCGGCATGCGCGCCGACTTGCAGGCCGTAGCCTGGAGCCACGGGGGGCAGGGCATTGCCGGTATCCGTGGCCTGTGGCCCGGCGATAGCCAATGAGGCGCATACGCGCCTGGCGACGTGAAACGACGATGCCGCGTGCATGAACGGTTACGCGCGCTACTGGATCTTCTTCGTCATCGTCGCTATCGGGCTGGTGCTCAGCTGGGGCCAGGTAGGCCGCAAGACACGCCAGGTGATGGCGGAGCAGGACGTCGTTTACCTGCAGACCGAGTCGCCGTGCCGACCCCGTGAGCGCCCGTGCGCCGCGGTCGCGGCCGATCGGGCATTGGTGCTGGGTCCCGACGGAGCGGGGTTGCGGCTGCGCCAGGCCGGGTTCGACGCAGGTGGGCTGCTCGGCGTCGAGTTCGAGTTCCTTGGCGCCGACGGTCGCGATATCGTGGAATCCGGGTCCGGCAAGTCGGCCCCACCATGGCAGATCGGCGAACCACCGGCGGCAGCCACCGGTTTGCGCGTCAGCGTACTGACCAATAGCGAAAAGACAGTGGCCGAATTTCCGCTTTGAAGCGGTCCTGGCGGTTCAGTCGGCGCCTTGCCTCAAGAAGGCTCGCCGTTGTCCGGCCCTGGCGGTGTGGCGGGTTCCCCTGGAATCCGGTGGCCCTCGTCGAGCCATTCGCCCAGGTCGATCAGCTTGCATCGTTCGCTGCAGAAAGGCCGCCAGCGTGCCGACGGCTGCCAGGTGACGGCGCGCCCACAGGTTGGGCAGCTGACCACGGTTTTCGGCTGATCCATCGGCCGGTCAGATCAGGCAGACGGTCAGGCGAAACTGCACGTCGTGCTCGACCTGGATCGGGTGCTGCCAGTCCGCACTGTCGAGAAAACGCACCGTGAAGCGATGCTTGCCACCGCTGATTTCGGCGTAGATGCCCTCGGTCGAGGGGATAGAGACACGCACCAGCTGGGCCGCGGTGTTGCCGGCCAGGGAGCGCTGGAAAAACCCTGCGTCAGCCACTTCGGGTTCGGCGATCGCGCTGCCACGGATCAGGTTCAGCAGCAGGTCGACGGCGTCCTGGACCATGCCGATCTCGCCATGCCAGTCGTCCAGCTGGGCACTGCGCGCCGCCTGCGGCATCTGTAGCCAGTGGTGGTACTGCGGCAGGTCGAAGTCGAAACTGCCACCGGCGATGCTGCTGCGCTGCACGATACTATTGAGGAAGTCGTTGCTGCGCAGTGCCTGGCCCAACTGGCCGGAGACATCGCGCACCCCCTGCGTGCAGTAGGCCAGGTGGTCGAGGATCTGTCGCAGGCGCTCGTTGTCGACCCCGGGACTGTCGGCCATGCGTGACAGCGAATGCAGGTAGCGGTCCAGTTCCTTCAACAACTCGGACTTGATGTCCGCGCGCGCGAGCACGTTGGCGATATCGAGCAGTGCCGCCATGGCGCCGCGGGCGTGCCATTCGGTGTCGTGCGCCCGGTGAAAATCGAACTGCTCGTAGAGGTGGGAGAGTCGCAGCCAGGTGCGGCATTTCTCGTTCAGCGGGTGCTCGAAGACGGTCGTTTCTGGCAATGGAATTTCCTGGTCGCGTTTGCGCGGACCACTATTGTCGGTCAGGTCCGGAACGCGGTAAAGGTCAACGCCCCCGCTGGCCGGCGAGTTGGAGGTACTTTCGATGCATCGCTTCGACTGCGGCCTGCAGCTGTTCCAGCCCGCTGTCGTTGCAGATGGTGTCGTCGGCCTCGCGCTGGCGCGTGGCACGATCGGTCTGGGCGGCGAGGATGCGTTCAACCTGGTCAAGACGCTGCCCGTCGCGCGCCGCCACACGCGACCGCTGGATGTCCTCGGGCACGTCGATCAGCAACACGCGGTCGACCAGTGCCTGCTGGCCCGTCTCGATCAACAGCGGTATGACGAGCAACGCGTAGGGCGCGCTGGCCTGTTCCGCCCGCGCCAGCATCGTCGCCCGGATACGCGGATGCAGGATGCCTTCCAGGATGCGCCGCTCGGCCGGGTCACCGAACACGCGCTCGCGCAGTTGTGCCCGGTCGAGGTGTCCGGCCGGGTCGAGGATGCCGCTGCCGAAGTGGCCGACGATGTCGGCCAGCGCCGCCTGCCCGGGTTCGACCAGCTCGCGACTGATCAGGTCGGTGTCGATGACGGCGGCGCCCAGGCGGGCGAAGTGATCGCTTGCGGCAGTCTTGCCGCTGCCGATGCCACCGGTCAGACCTACCTTGAACACGGTTGCGCGACGATCAGGCCAGCCCGCTGAGCTGCAGGTAGGTCCGGTTGAGCTGCTCCCCCCAGACCAGGGCGACCAGGCCAGCTCCGGCCAGGTAAGGCCCGAACGGTATGGGGATCCTGTGGTCGCGACCGCCCAGCAGCGTCATGGCGATGCCGACAACCGCGCCGATCAGCGACGACAACAGCACGATCAGTGGCAGCAACTGCCAGCCGAGGAATGCGCCGAACACGGCCAGCAGCTTGAAGTCGCCGTATCCCATGCCCTCGCGCCCGGTGAGCAGCCGGAACAGCTGGAACACCAGCCACAGGCTCAGGTACCCCGCCGCCGCGCCGATCACGGCCGATGTGAGGTCGGTGAACATCCCGTTGATATTCACCAGCAGGCCCAGCCACATCAGTGGCAGCGTCAGTTGGTCGGGCAGCAGCTGCTCATCGATATCGATGACGGTCAGGGCCACCAGGCCCCAGGTCAGGACCAGGGCCACGAGCGCGGTCGACGTGGCACCGAAGTGAACGACGATGCCGAGGCTCAACAGCCCCGTCGCTGCCTCGACCAGCGGATAGCGCAGGCCGATCGCGGTCCGGCACTGGCTGCAGCGGCCCTTCAGCAACAGGTAGCTCAATATCGGGATGTTCTCCCAGGCGCGGATGCCGTGGCCGCAGCTGGGGCAGGTCGATGCCGGCCAGATCAGGTAGTCGAGGCCGAACCAGCGGCTTGGCAGCGGCTCGCCCGCTTCGTTGCCGTCGAGTTCGGCGCAGGCCTGGCCGAGCTCGGCCTGCATGCGCCGCGGCATGCGCAGGATCAGGACATTGAGAAAACTGCCGACGACCAGGCCAAGCAGCAATGCGCCCAGTGGCGCGATTGCGGCGATAGACGACGCCACCGCTTAATGACCGCCGACGACCGAGCCGAGCTGGAAGATCGGGAGGTACAGCGCGACGACGAGGCTGCCGATGACGGTGCCGAGCACGACCATGATCAGCGGTTCGAGCAGGCTGGACAGTGCGTCGACGGCGTTGTCGACCTCCTCCTCGTAAAAGTCGGCGACCTTCGACAACATGTCGTCGAGCGCACCGGATTCCTCGCCGATCGTGACCATCTGAATGACCATGTGCGGGAACAGGCCCTGCTGGCGCATCGCCAGCGTCAGTGACTGGCCGGTGGCGACGTCGTCGCGCATTGCCAACACGGCCTTCTCGTAGACTGCGCTGCCGGTGGCCCCGGCAACTGACTGCAGCGCCTCGACCAGCGGGACACCGGCCGAGAACATCGTCGCCGTCGTGCGGCAGAAGCGCGCCAGCGCGGCCTTGTGCATGATGACGCCGATCACGGGCACCTTGAGCAGCAGTCGGTCGAGTGTCTCGCGGAATTTCGGTGATCGCTTCCAGACGTTCGATGCCGTCACGATGACGGCAACGACGATGCCGAGGATCGCCCACCACCAGGATGCGACGAAGTCCGACAGGTTGATGACGACGCGGGTGAACGCCGGCAGGTCGGCGCCGAAGCTGCTGAACAGGTCTTTGAACTGCGGGATGACGAAGATCATGATGATCGCGGTGATCAGGATCGCGACCGTGATGACGGCAGTCGGATAGAACAGCGCCTTCTTGATCTTGGCCTTGAGGGATTCGGTCTTTTCCTTGTACGTCGCGATCTTGTCGAGCAGCGTCTCGAGCACACCGGCCTGCTCGCCGGCCTCGACCAGGTTGCAGAACAGGTCGTCGAAATACAGCGGGAACTTGCGCAGTGATGCCGTCAGCGACGTGCCGCCCTCGACGTCTGCCTTGATGGCCAGCACCATCTCCTGCATCGCCGGGTTGTTGTGGCCGCGGCCGACGATGTCGAAGGCCTGCACCATGGGCACGCCGGACGACATCATCGTCGCCAGCTGGCGCGAGAACACGGCGATGTCCTTGCTGGTGATCTTTTTCTTGCGGTTGAACAGCGACGCGCTCTTCTTGCGCAGTTTCAGTGGCGTGATGCCCTGGCGGCGCAGGTCCGCCCTCGCCAGTGCCGTGTTCGCCGCGCGGGTCTCGCCCTTGACCCGCTTGCCGCGTCGGTCGGTGCCTTCCCAGACGAAGATCAGGGCCTTTTCCGGTGTCGGTGCTGTTGCTGCCTTGGTAGCCATGTTGTGCTGCGCTTAGTCCTTCGTGACCCGGTTGATTTCTTCGAGGCTGGTTACGCCGTCCCTGACCTTGTTCAGGCCCGAGGCCCGCAGGTCCTGCAGACCTTCGGTGCGCGCGAGGTCGCGAATCTGGATCGAGTTGCCGCCTTCCATGATCAGCTTGCCCATCGCGTCGGTGACCGGCATGACCTCGAAGATACCGACGCGGCCCTTGTAGCCCTTGTTGCACTTGTCGCAGCCGACCGGTTTGTACACCTTCAGGCCGTTGCGGAAATCCTGCTCGGTAAAGCCTTCCTCGAGCAGGGCATCGCGTGGGACGTCATCGGTCGTCTTGCAGTGTTCGCACAGGCGCCGGGCCAGGCGCTGGGCCAGGATCAGGTTGACTGACGAGGCGATGTTGAATGGCGGAATGCCCATGTTGGCAAGACGGGTCAGGGTTTGCGGCGCGTCGTTGGTGTGCAGTGTCGACAGTACCAGGTGGCCGGTCTGCGCCGCCTTGACCGCGATCTCGGCGGTTTCGAGGTCACGGATCTCGCCGACCATGACGATGTCCGGGTCCTGGCGCAGGAACGCGCGCAGCGCCTCGGCGAAGGTCAGCCCGGTGCGCGGGTTGACGTTGACCTGGTTGATGCCGGCGACCTGGATCTCGACCGGGTCCTCGGCCGTTGAAATATTCACCTCCGGCTGGTTCAGCATGTTCAGTGCGGTGTAAAGCGTCACCGTCTTACCGCTGCCGGTCGGTCCCGTGACCAGGACCATGCCGTAAGGTTTCTCGATCGCGCTGATGAAGTCCTTTTTCTGGCGCTCGTCGAATCCGAGCGACTCGACGCCGAGCGTGGCCGCCGACGAATCGAGGATACGCAGCACGACTTTCTCGCCGTACAGTGTCGGGCAGGTGTTGACACG